>JAACEJ010000319.1 GCA_011682565.1 Actinomycetota bacterium
TGATTCGTACTGCGGCTCTCACCTTGAGGGAAATCCTTCTCACAACATTTACCGGATTCGTTTTCCTGAGGCGGATGAAGGCAACGGAACCGGGGACGTCTATCCGAAATGGACGCTGCCGTGGGCCACTCCCTGGCGCGTTATTATTGTTGGAAATTCTTTGGCAACAATCGTCGAATCTTCGTTGGTTACGAATCTCAGCCCGTCCTCGAAAATGAAGGACACAGGATGGATCGAACCGGGACGCGTTTCCTGGAGTTGGTGGTCGGACAATGACAGCCCAATGAATCGAAAAAAACTGGAACATTTCATCGATCTTGCTGCGGAAATGGGTTGGGAGTACAGCCTCGTTGATGCGAACTGGAATAAGATGGCTGAGGGATCGATTGAAAAACTGGTCAGGTATGCCGAGGGTAAAAATGTCTCGCTGATTTTGTGGTATAATTCCGGCGGCCCCCACAATAAAGTGATGATCTTTCCCCGTGATCGCATGAATGACAGGACGAGACGGCGTAAGGAATTTGCCTGGCTGCAAAAAATCGGCGTCAGGGGCGTCAAAGTGGATTTCTGGCAAAGCGACAAGCAAAACATCATCCAACTTTATCTCGATGTTTTGCGCGATGCTGCCGATTTTCATCTCATGGTCAATTTTCACGGCTGTACCATTCCACGCGGCTGGACGCGTACTTTTCCCCACTTGATGAGCATGGAAGGCGTGCGCGGCGCTGAAAACTATCTTTTCGGAAAAACTTATTTTAAAGCGGCCCCCCGGCACAACACGATTTTGCCCTTTACGCGAAATGTCGTCGGCCCCATGGATTACACGCCGGTTACTTTTTCCAATACGCAATATCCACACAAAACAACCTACGCTCATGAACTGGCTCTTTCCGTTGTCTATGAATCGGGCTGGATCCATTTTGCCGACAAAGTGAGTGCTTACGAAAACCTGCCGGATGCGCCGAAGCGTTTTCTCCGCAATGTCCCTGCTGCCTGGGATGACATTCACTTCATCGCCGGAACGCCGGGGAAAATGGCTGTGATTGCGCGCAGAAAGGGAAAAGAATGGTTTGTGGGTGGAATAAGTGGTGAGAACGTATCTGAAACGATTCCTGTCCCTCTATCGTTCTTGGCGGACGGCGGCTACTCGATGACACTCATTGGCGACGGCGAGGACGCAAAAAGTTTTCAAAACATAACGCGAAACGTGAATAAAAATGAGATCGTTGATGTTGCAATGCTTCCACGCGGCGGATTTGTGATGAGGATTGTGATAGAAAACAAAAAATGGAACATGGAAAATGATGAATGGGTGTGGTGGTTCCGTTTTCCGGTTTTTATTTAGAGGTATAAATGGCAAAGGTGCTTGGCATCGGTGTTTTTCTGGTGGATGCCAGAGTTGTCCCCGGCGGTGTGAGCGGCCTTTCGATGGCGCTGTACTATCTCTCCGGCAATCGCCTTCCGATTGGCCTGATGATGTGGATTTTCAACGTTCCGCTTTTTATCTGGGGCGTACGCGAACCGGGAAAACAATTCGGCGCGAGGACTTTTGTCGGGTTTACAACCAGTTCGTTTTTTATCGATTTCCTGCGCGGCAGCATTCCGGGACTTGGGTTTATTAGGCTGCAGGATCATCCGGCGATTGTGAATTTACGTGAGACCGATTTTCTGTTTCTTGTTTTCGTTGGCGGGGCGCTGATGGGGATCGGCCTTGGGATTATTTTCAAGTTCCGTGGCTCTACTGCCGGCTCGGATATTTTGGCAGCCGTTGCGCAAAAACGGTGGGGCATTAAACCAGGCATGTCGTTCATGGTTGTCGACTTTTGTCATTTCTCTCGCAGGAATGGTCATTTATTTTAAACATCTTTCCTTTGATCGTCCGGCTCTTTCGCTGACGCTGTATGCGTTTTTCCTCCTCTTTATCTCCTGCCGTATCGTCGATGTTATTATCGATGGTTTTGATTATGCGCGCTCTGCCATTATTATTTCAGAAAAACAGGACGAAATTGCCGATCTCATAACAAGGGATTTGAGCCGCGGCGCAACAGCACTGGAGGCGCGCGGTTTGTACACAAACCAAAAACGGAAAGTTCTTTACACGGTGCTCAGCAGGAAAGAAATCGGTGTTTTGATTCGGTCCGTCAAGCAAATTGATCCACATGCTTTCGTTATCGTCAATAATGTGCACGAAGTTTTAGGAGAAGGATTCCGTCCAAGGATTTAGTTGCATTTTTTTGTTTTATTTGTTACTATTATTTGCGCATTTGTTAATTTGCCTCCAAGGGCGCTTGGTCTTGTAATTGAATGGACAACATTTTTCTCGTGAAAAGGGAATTTAGAAATATGCAAACAATCCGAATACTCCATCCCATTGTCGCCGTTATTCTCATTGCCGGTTATTTATACCTGGGATTGAGATTATTGCGCAAAAAAGAACACCATTTCACAACGCTCGAAGTAACTCTCTCCCAGGTTGTCAGGATTTCACTTCTTCTTGCATATCTGACCGGTCTTTTGATGAGCATGAATCTTGGCCTTCGTGTTGCAAAAATTCACCACTATGCCAGCCTGATCCCCGTCGCTGTCATTTTCATTTTTCAATTCCTGCCGCAATTGTTGAGGAGGGAAATCGGCATCAAAGGCGCGGCTTGGATGTTTCTCGCCATGTTTGTCGCTGTGCTTGTCATCGCTGTTACGAGCGGATTTGCAAATTATCTTTTTTAGATATGAGTCTTTTTGTTCTCATTATCATTATCGGCGTTTTATACGTTGCTTTTTCTGTTTTTCCCAGTCTCGGCAGCCTGTTACACGGATTTTTATTCAGAATCCCCGATGTGCCGGAATGGGCGCTTGCTAACGGAACCGTTAATGCGAATCCATGGCGTGAAATTCTTCCTCTCATGGGATGGGCAGCGGGTGGATTTGCCAGCCAGGTGTGGTATTCCTATTGGGTTATCGGCGCCGGGTACGGCTCTACTGCCGGCAGGGGATACGGCAAGCCTGCTGATCTTGCAAAACTGAAAAACATGAGCCGCGCCGCCGCCGAAAAGATCAGGGGGTGGTTTCAGGTCGTTTATTATGATGCGACTTTGGCGCTGGTTATTGGCGTTGTCGTGACGTGCAGTTTCCTTATTGCCGGTGCAGGTGTCCTCTGGCCAAATCATATCGCTCCTTCCGGTGCGGATGTGGCGGTCAAATTATCTTCCATTTTTTCCTCCAAATGGGGAGCTTTTGGCGGAACGATCTTTATGCTCGCAGGCGCTGCGGCGCTGGTGGGCACACAGATTGGCCAACTCGCAGGCTGGCCCCGCCTTCTGGCGGATTGTTTTTAACTATAATTTTGTTTAAAAAATTGTCAGTTCATTGTATCAAATTTAACCGGAGAATTTCTTGCTTTTTTTATTGAAAAAAACATCTTTTTGCATCGGCTTTGTGCTGCTAAATATTTCTTTGCTCGCAGCAGCCGACCAACCTCAATTGGTTTTTGCAAAGAAAACCCCGATCTTCAGTTCGAGTCTTTCAAATTATCTGAATGCCACGAAAGAATTGCAAATTCCCGTGTGGATATTTTTTACCGATAAAGGTGTAACATCACAAAGAGAATATCGTCGCGCTGTTGAAGCTTCTGCGCCGCTGCTTACGGAACGTGCTTTGACGCGCCGCAAAAAAGTGATGAAAGGGAAACTTTTAACATTTGAAGACCTGCCCGTTCACGATGCGTATATTGTTGAACTGGGAAACATAGGTTTTGAGAAGCGCCACATCAGTAAATGGCTGAATGCCGTCAGTGGGTTTTTGCCGCGGAACAATCTCTCCGTTGCCGCGAACCTGCCGTTTGTCAGGGAAATATCTCTTTTACACAGAACGCGGAGAAAGCCGCAGCCAAACAATGATGTCCTTCCCGGGGAAACACCTTCGGGCATTGATTCACTCGATTACGGACAGTCATTAGAACAGTTACAGCAGATCGATGTCCCGGCAGTTCAGAAATTGGGCTATACAGGCAAAGGAATTATTATCTGCATGTTGGATGTCGGGTTTAATTTGAGCCACGAAGCCTTGCAGCATATCGATAAAATTGCCGAGCACGATTTTATTTTCGACGACGATACGACCAGTAACCAGGAAGGTGATGCGCCGTCACAGCAAAACCACGGCACGGAAACGCTTTCCGTTATCGGTGGCGCCAAAGACGGTCAGTTGTACGGCCCGGCTTTTGAGGCAAGTTTCATTCTGGCGAAAACAGAAGACATTAGGAGTGAAACCCCGATCGAAGAAGATAACTGGGTTGCCGCAATCGAGTGGGCCGAAGGGCTTGGTGCCGATGTTTCCTCTACATCGCTGGGGTACTATGACTGGTATACTTATGAAGATATGGATGGTAAAACATCTGTTATGACGCGTGCCGCTGATTTAGCTGTTGCCCGGGGTGTTGTTGTGGTTGTTGCCGCAGGAAATGAGCGGAACACGGCATGGCATTACATCGGCGCGCCTGCAGACGGAGACAGCGTCATATCTGTCGGCGCCGTCACTTCCAGCGGCATCATCGCCGGTTTCAGTTCTGCCGGGCCGACTTTTGATGGCCGTATTAAACCCGAGGTTGTTGCAATGGGTGTGGGCGTACGTTGTGCCAATCCTTATGATCCCCACGGTTACCGAAATTTAAGCGGTACGTCTTTTGCCTGCCCGCTGACTGCGGGTGTGGCTGCGCTTCTGCTGCAGGCGCATCCAACGTGGACGCCAATGCAAGTGCGGGAAGCATTAATGATGACCGCCGACCGTGCCGATAATCCCGATAATTTGTATGGCTGGGGACTTATCGACGCATTGGCTGCGCTCAGGTATCGGCAAAAAGGCGACGTAAACGGAAACGATCAAATTGATGAAAATGATATTTTTCTGGCGGGCGAAATTGCATTGGATGATTCAAAATTTGAACATGAAGCAGTCGTTGCTGCGGATGTGAACGGCGACGGCGAGGTCAATATTTTTGATATTGTCAAACTCATCAGAAAAATGAAAAGCCCGGGGTTATAAAATGATCATCTCGATTTTTCACTCATCGGTGTGCACCTTCGCTGGGACAGCCT
>JAACEJ010000018.1 GCA_011682565.1 Actinomycetota bacterium
GAGGTGATGGTCTCCCCGATCTCTCTACCATTCGCCGTAAACATGAGTATCGGTCCGGTGGTGACAAAAGTCCGGCCAGCCTGAATTCCTTTTATCCAGTTGTCATAGGTAAAAGCGCCGTCGAATTTAACGTACGTTCTCACCGAACCGACCACCTGGGTATTCAGCATTTTGTCGGTTCCGGCAGACACCGGAATTTTAAAGCCGCAATTGAGGATGCGATACCAAATGCGCGCAGCCGCCGGTCTTGGCCCCTTTTCATCGAACGGGTCGCCCCACGTAAACAGATCCACAGCATCTAACTTGCCTAAAGCCACATCCACTGCCAGTTCGCCGGATGGATATGGAAAATGAGCCCAACTTACAAAGCCCTGTTGTTTGTGCGCTTTGTCGGCCTGGTAGGCCATTGCCGGATAGTCGTAGCCATCGGGGACACCTTCATTTGGCCCACCCCAGCTTAGGGGATAAATGAGCTCTTTTAAATTGAGCAAGACCGTATGGCCGAGAAAACCATGCCGACTCTCTTCATTAAAATAGACAATCTGATTGGAATCGGACAGAACGCTCGGTGCGCCGGTGAACTGTTCCACATTGGTTATCAGCTCGCCCCATTTTGTGGCCAGAATATTGATGACATTGAGGTCCTCGCCCCTGGCCTCCTGCATCGCCGTTCTCAGCCCGAGAAAGTGGACATGGGTGTCGCCGGAATACCAGCCCTGTTTTCTCAGGTTGATCCAGCGTTTGAGCCTGATCTTAATTTCCGGTATTTCTGAGCTGGTAACTTTAAATTGAAGAGTCGCAGGTTCATATTCCATGCCCCGCTTCACCTCTATCTCGTAGGAACCTTCGGGCACGGGCAGAATAAAATCCGGTTCAACGTAAGCAAAGGTTTTGCCAGCGACCATCACGTCTCCGCCAACATCCTGGCGCCAACCAATGGGTATGTTTTTCATGTGACCCTGTGGCGGCCAATATTCGCCAGCCTGATCTTTGATATGCACGCGCGTTGCGATCGGCTCGCCGGTATCGGCATCGCGCACACTCACCGGCACATCCAACAAGGATGTATATTCAGGCAATACAGCTTTCTTGAGCTCGGGCGGCAGCGCGGGCGCCCGCTTTATGGAGGCGATTTTCCATTCACCACCTTCTTTGATAAAGGTAAAGGTCCGGGGTCTTTTGCTATTGCCGCGGTCGTAGCATATTACCACCGGCGAGACAAGAATTTTTTGATCGCCTTCGTGCCTTTGGTAAGCGTAGCGAATGATGACATTGGAAGCGTCCAGGGAATTCAGCGCCACCCGCCGGAGAAAAGCCGCTTTCTTTTCGCCCCAATCAAATTTAAAATCTTCCGCAAGCAAGGGAGCGACTGCGGCGGAATCGCCGTTCAGAAATCCGTTGGCCCACTTTAACAGAATGATCTGAATTTTCTCCATCTCATCATCAGGATGAGGATAAGATGGCGACCATGCGGTGATGAACACCCCTGTCAGCAATATCAACAAAACTATATTCCTGCGGGATTTACTATTTAACATTCGCTCTCCTTTGGTGTCTTTCCTTTGAAAAACGATTCGTCAAAATCTATAGTTCAGCTTCTTGAATAATTCCAACATGCTCCTAAATCCATACTTATGAGGGGACTTGCTCGTGTCCAGTTCCGGAGATGTGGATACGATTAGCTTGCAAAGGAAAAGAACTGGATTTTTGTAATATCATTTTGAAAAAATTGAAAAATTTTACTAATAAAGACAATCTCTCAGCAACCTTCGGCTCCGCTCAGGTGTAGTGCGTGGTTTTCGTTCAGACGCTATTTGACTATAGCCAGCTTTTTAGTTGCTCTATATTTGCCGGCTGTTAATTGGCAAAAATACAATCCTGAGCTAACAGAACTGCTATCCCAGATCAACGAATAATTGCCGGCGTTTTTCTGCCCATCAACAAGAGTTGTAATTAACTTTCCCTGAACATTATAAATTGAAACTTTTATTGTAGATGGTGTAAATAATTCATACTCAATCTGTGTTGTTAATTTGAATGGATTGGGATAATTCTGATAAAGGACAAAGCCGGTTTGTCGTGTTTCCGGACTCTTTTCCTCGCTGATCAGCCCGCCGGCAACCGGCCAACCCTCAGCGTCCCACTCCAGAGATCGTATTTGCAGAGTGGGGATACCATAATTATCGGCATCGTAAGTATGGTAAATCAGCCAATCACCATTTTCTCCCAGAAGAACGGCATTGCTTCCCGGACCCCGCCAGCGACCACGACTTCTGAGCACCAGACTGCCACCGCCGTATAACATTTTCTTACCCGTCCGATCATAATAAGTGCCCTCGACCCGGACGGAGCGACCCACCATAATTTTATAAGTACTCTCGACACCGCGACAACAAAAATCAAAGGACACAAACAAGTAATAATAGCCATTTCTACCGACAATAAACGGTGCTTCAATGGCTCTGGTCGTGATTCTCCTGGCCAGAGAAATCAGAACCGGACTTGCCGATACGGGCTTCATGGTCGTGGAATCAAGCTCCGTCAATTTAATGCCGTCCCAGAAGGAGCCGAACGCCATCCAGATTTTTCCGCTATCATCCATGACAATGTTGGGGCCGATGGTATTCCAATTATCTGTTCTTTTTGACTCGATTACTTTTCCATGATCAATCCATCGATAGCCTGGATCGTCAGGATCTAAAGTTGTATTCGTAGCAACTCCAATCGCCAAGCGATTAACTCCAAAAGTGCCCGAAAGGGCATAAAACAGGTAATATCGACCTTCATGATAGAAAACATTCGGACCCCAAATACTTTTGACACCCGGAATTGTCTGAATACCCCAATCGGGAATTGCGTCAAATACGGAGCCAATATATTCCCATTCAATTAGATCTTTCGATCGTCTGATAGGAATCTTTTTACCAGTGGAAAAGATATAGTAATAATTATTAGACTTGATAATGCATGGGTCGTGTACCTGCGTTACATCACCTATCTGTGCGTCTGCCTGTATGACCAGGAGAAACATAATCAGGAATGATAAACTTGAAACTTGCTGCCTTGAAATACCTGGCCCTTCATAACTAACTTGCCACATTTCTCCCTGAGCCTTCTTTAAAAATATCCAACTTTACAGAAGGCCATTGCGAGCAGAGTGAAACAGAGCAAGGCAATCTTCTGATAAATCATATATTTTCAGGAGATTTACTCGTTACTTCGCTCCTCGCTATGACAGTATTTAAAAAAATAGCTTTGTAAAGTGGACTCAAGTATCATTGGGCACTATTTAACTATAATCAGCTTTTTTGTTGCACTATATTCTCCAACGATCAGGTTGTAAAAATACAATCCTGAGCTAACAGAACTGCTATCCCAGATCACTGAATAACTGCCTGCATTTTTCTGCTCATTAACAAGGGTTGTAATTAACTTCCCTCGAACGTTATAAATTGAAATATTTACTTTAGCCGATTTTAATAATTCATAGTCAATCTTTGTTTTTAATTTAAACGGATTGGGGTAATTCTGATAAAGGATAAAGCCAGATTGTACTGTTTGTGGACTCTTCTCCTCGTTGATTAGTTTGCCGGCAACCGGCCAATCATCCGCATCCCACTCTAACGATCTTATTTGCAGCGTGGGGATGCCATAGTTATTGGCATCGTAAGTATGGTAAATCAGCCAGTCGCCATTTTCCGTCAAAAGCACGGCATTGTGTCCCGGGCCACGCCAGCGGCCGCGACTTCGGAGCACCAGGCTGCCGCCGCCGTACAGCATTTTCTTGCCCGTCCGGTCATAGTAGGGACCATCGACCCGGACGGAGCGACCCATCATAATTTTATAGGTGCTCTTGACGCCGCGGCAACAGAAATCGAATGACACAAAAAGGTAATAGTAACCATTTTTGCGCACAATAAACGGCGCCTCTATGGCCCTGGTCGTAATTCTCCTGGCCAGAGAAATCAGTACCGGAGCTGCCGATACGGGCTTCATGGTCGCAGAATCAAGCCGCGTCAGTTTGATGCCATCCCAAAAGGAGCCGAAGGCCAGCCATATTTTTCCCCTATCATCCGTGACAATGTTGGGGTCGATGGCATTCCAGTTGTCGCCCGGTTCAGAGCCAATAACCTTTCCCTGATCCACCCATTTATAATCGGGGTCATCGGGATCCAGGGTGGTATTGGTTACCAGCCCAATGCACGAGCGGTTACTGCCAAAAGTCGAAAGAGCATAGTACAGATAATAGACGCCTCTATGGTACGAGATGTCCGGCGCCCAGATATTCCTGACTCCCGGAATTGCATCTTTGCCCCACGCCGGAATTTCATCGAAAACCGACCCGACAGATTCCCATTCTTTCAGATCTTCCGATCTGCGGATGGGAATTCGGTCGCCTGTGGAAAAGATATAGTAATACTTGCCACACCTGATGATGCTGGGGTCGTGCACGTACAGAATATCGCCCGTTTGCGCTTCTGACATTATAACCGGCAGCAATACCATCAGCAACAATAAAACGGGCATGCAATTCTTTTTCATCTAATCAAACACTTTATGCATCAGCATGTCCCGAGAAATTTGCTGTTTCGGAATGCCGGGCCCTTCATAACTCACCTGCAGCATCTGGCCGCCAGAGCGCTGGAAAAACAAAAGCGTAATGGGATGCATTCCAGCTTCGAGGGCGATGGCTCCGTATTTTTCTCTTTTGCCATACAAACCGATATTGATGACAATCTCTTTATCGTCGATGAACAATCGGCTGCCTTCGTCCGAAGTCGTATAGAAAACATAGACGCCGGTTACCGGGATTTTAATCAGGCCCATGAATTTCAGCGCGTAATTTTTATCCCGCTTAACCACGCTCAGGTCAAAAGATTTCGCTACCGTGGTCATAACGGGATTGAGCTTTTCAAAATCGGGAAATTGCCGCCACTGGCCTTCGTAATAGCTGACATTTAATCCGGGCCTTGTCTTTTCCACTTTTACAGACTTGACCGGAACTACTTTTCTTATGGAAAATGTATTAACCCGGCTGGCAACACCATTGGCCCAGAAAGCGCGGGTTTTAATTTCCGTTGTTTTCGTCAAATGAATGGGCTGCGAATAAACGAGAGATTTTTGCGTTGGTTCGCTACCATCCAATGTGTAGTAAATTTTTGCTCCGTCCCGCCAGCAGTAAAGTTCGATATTTGCATCGGTTATAAATATATCGGCCTTGTTTTTGCGCTCCGGCGGAAAATAACCCTGATGAGCGAGCGACACGGATTTTGGCCTCATCTTGATCACTTTGCGATCATAGGTCATCAGGCCATTATTCTCGGTTTCCACATCCGTTGTTTGCGTGTAAACAGCAGCGCTCAGTCCGGGCTTTTGAATCAACGGCAGCAATTGTTTGTACAGGTTTTCATATCGTAACAGCAAACCGTTGGAATCCTGCAAAACATCATAGCCCCATCCCTTTGGATTCCAGGCATGATCCGGCACAATGAAACCCAATCCTCCGAATTCACCCAGCACAGCCGCTCTTTTTGGTTCGGGATCGGGCGATTTCGGATCCGGATAGGAATGGATGTCGTGCACATCGCCAACACCGCGATCGGTCCAGCCGCTGGCATGGTCCACCAGTCGGGACGGATCCAGCGCTTTGATTTCTTCGGTGATGCGCCTGGAATCATATTGGCCCCAGCCCTCGTTGAAAGGAACCCACATGATGATGCTCGGATGATTATACAGTCCCGTAATCATTCGTTTCAGTTCCAGTTCAAATTGCTTTTTATCGGCGCTGGTTATGTTTTTTCCACTGGGCATATCCTGCCAGACCAGCAATCCCATTTTATCGCAAAAGTAATACCATCGATCGGGTTCAACTTTAACATGTTTTCGCACCATGTTAAAGCCCATCTTTTTGGTGATTTCGAGGTCGTAGCGCAAGGCTTCATAAGTTGGTGCGGTATACAGTCCGTCCGGCCAGAAGCCCTGATCCAGCGGTCCCAGTTGGAAGACAAATTTCCCATTCAACATCAACCGGGTGATGCCCTTTTTATCTTTGCCCACAGCGATCTTGCGCATTGCAAAATAGCTTTTGATCGAATCCAGGACAGCTCCGGAATCATCTTTTAGAATTATTTTCAGATCGTACAAGTACGGCGACGCGGGCGACCACAGTTTCACGTCGGCAAGATTAATCTTAAAAGTCTCGTCCGGTTTGGCCGATGCTTCGCCAACGGTTTTGCCGTCCGCCAGCGCAACAGCGTAAACGAGAGACCCGGCATTGGCGCCGCCGGTATTGACCGTCAGCTTCAGGCATTTTTTATCGACATCGGGAGTGACAAAAAAGCGCTCGATAAAAGTTTCCGCCACCGGCTCCAGCCACACGGTCTGCCAGATGCCGCTGGTCGGCGTATACCAGATGCCGCCCGGCGTGGTGGTCTGTTTGCCAACCGGTTGCCCGCCTTTGTTGGTGGGATCCCAGACCGAAACAATCAACTCCTGCGGGCCATCTTTTTGCAGCGCATTTGTAATGTCAAAGCTGAACGGATCGTAGCCGCCCCGATGCGTGCCCACTGTTTTGCCGTTGACGTAAACAATAATCTCCCAATCAACAGCGCCAAAGTGCAGCAAAACACGCTGATTCTTCCAGTCGGATGGAACGGTAAAAGTGGTGCGATAGTAAATACGATCCTTTTCGGTTATTCTTTTGCCCACACCCGAAAGTGCCGACTCAATGGGAAAAGGCACCAGGATGGAACCGTCGAACTGAGTGGGTACGCCGTCTTCCTTTTTGGTCAGCGTATAATCCCAGAGTCCGTTCAGGTTCTGCCAATTTTGCCGAACCATTTGCGGCCGGGGATATTCGGGCAGCACATTTTCCGGTGAAACATTTTTCGCCCAGCGGGTTTGCAGAGGCACATCCGCAGGTTTCCATTGGGATGCTTTCCTGGTACAGCTCGAAAACAAGGTCGTCAGACTAAAGATTACAATAATCCATTTCAGAGAGAAAAAAGTAGTTCTGTTGAAAAGCATAATTGTCTCCTGATATTTAACCTGTCAATTTTTATCTTTTTTTAATTGCTTCTCCGGCCACCGGCCACCCCTCTTTATCCCACAGCAACTTTCTGATTCTCAGCGTACTTTCGCCATTATTCTGCGCATCATAAGCATGATGCACAAGCCAGTCGCCTTGTTTTTCCAGCAGAACAGAGTTGTGACCCTGGCCCGGCCAGCGTTTATTCCCGGCAAGGACGAGAGTGCCGCCACCCTCCAGCATGGGTTTACCATCCCGATCCACATAAGGTCCCATCACTTTTTCGGACCGGCCCACCATTATTTTGTAATTGCTGTCCACTCCTTTACAACAGTAGTCAAATGAAACAAACAAATAGTAGTAGCCATTTTTACGAACAATAAACGGACCTTCGATGGCCCCATCTCCAGCCTCGGCATCGGGCGTACCTGGCGAACGAGGCCGTCTGGCCAACGGATACCACTCCTGCGGCTCGGTCTGAATTTTCAGCAGATCTGGGGCCAGTTTGACCAGCTTTATGCCGCTCCAGAAAGAGCCGAAATCCATCCACACATTGCCATTCTCATCGCGAATAATATTGGGATCGATTGCATTCCAGTTATCGCGGTTCGGTACGGATTCCAGCACTTTGCCATGATCGACCCACTGATAAGCCGGATCATCTGGATTCAGGGTTTTGTTTGTTGCCGCGCCAATACATGAGGTGTTTTTGCCAAAAACCGAAATCGAATAATACAGGTAGTAGGTACCGTTGGCATAAAAGATATCCGGGGCCCAGATAAACCTCTTTAGTCCGGGAACCGCTTTCACCGCCCAGGGAGGAAAAGATTCGAAAACCGACCCGATATATTGCCAGCGGTAAAGGTCATCGGATCGCCGTATGGATATTCCTGGTCCGGTGGAAAAGATATAATAAATACTATCCTGCTTTATTATCACCGGATCATGGACAGGAACGACGTCGCCAACCTGCGCTTTTGTTTGACGAACCGGCATGAGAAGCAAAAATAAAATGAATAGTAGAACATGATAGTGCAAAGTCGATATCATAGTTTTCAGATTTTTCATTTGCTACTTTTTCTCGTTGGAACGTTCAAACTCAGCCGAGACCACTTTGCCAGCAACAGGCCAGCCATCTTCATCCCATAGCAATTTTCTGATTCTAAGAGTTCTTGCGCCATTGATCTCTGCATCATAGGCATGATAAACCAGCCAGTCCACCCCGTTTTCCGAAAAAACGGAATTAGAGCCCCTGCCCGGCCATCGCTTATCGCCGGCCAGCAATAAGGTACCGCCACCCTCCATCAACGGCTTCCCATCCCGATCGATGTAGGGACCCAACAACTTTTTGGCTCTGCCCACCTTGATTTTGTAATTACTATTCACTCCCTTGCAGCAATAATCCTGGGAAACAAATAGATAATAATAATCGTTTTTCCGCATGATAAACGGCGCTTCAACCGCCGCTTCTCCCGAATGCCAATCGGGCGTGCCGGGCAGGCGCGGACGTCTGGCCAGCGGGTACCACACCTGGGGTTCTGTCTGAATCCGCAACAGATCGGGAGCCAGTTTTACGATCTTTACACCGCTCCAGAAAGAGCCAAATGACAGCCAAAAGCTGCCGTCCTCATCCCGGATAACCGTGGGGTCCACAGCATTCCAGTTGTCGCGGTTCGGTACCGACTCCAGCACTTTGCCGTGATCGACCCATTTGTAGTTCGGATCGTCCGGATGCAAAGTTGTGTTTGTCGCAACGCCGATGGCGGAGGTGTTCTTTCCATACGAACTGATACAATAAAACAGGTAGTAGGTGCCGTTATGGTAAGAAATATCCGGCGACACATAACGCCCTTTGAATTCCTTCAAAGTCCGAACACCCCATTCCTGCGGTTTGCTGAAGACCTGACCGATAAACTTCCAATGCACCAGATCCGTCGAACTCCTTATGGGAATGCCCCAACCGGTACAATAAACATAATACACGCTGTCCTGCTTGATCATGGTGGGATCGTGCACTGGCGGAATGACCACGTCGCCGAGCTGGCCAAATGCCTCTGAACTATTCAGCAGCAATATAACCAGCAAACTGCAAAAAACGATCATGCCTGTAAAAACGTTTTGCTTTTTCGGAGTAGATTTTAAAGCTACCATAATACGGCTCCTCTTTTGTTTTTACTGTTTTTCACGCTCGTTATCCTCAGTAATCACTTTACCGGCAACGGGCCAGCCGTCTTTATCCCAAAGCAATCTTCTTATTCTCAGAGTTCTGGCACCGTCATTGTCGGCATCATAAGCATGGTAAACAAGCCAGTCACCATCTTTTTCCATAAGAACAGCGTTATGACCGCGACCCGGCCATCGTTTATCCCCGGCAAGGACAAGCGTGCCTCCGCTCTCCATCATGGGTGTGCCATCACGATCGACATAGGGTCCCAACAAATTTTTCGATCTTCCCACCATGATCTTGTAGTTGCTGTTTACGCCGCGGCAACAGTAGTCAAAAGAAACAAACAAATACCAATAACCATTTTTGTGCACAATAAAAGGCGCCTCGATGGCTGCCTCGCCCGAATGCCAGTCCGGCGTACCGGCAAGGCGCGGACGTCTGGCCAGCGGATACCATTCCTGAGGATATGTTTGTATTTTCAACAGATCGGGGGCAAGCTTGACTATTTTTATGCCACTCCAGAAAGAGCCAAATGCCATCCAGACCTCACCATTCTCATCCCTGACGATATTCACATCGAGAGCGTTCCAGTCATCGCGGTTCGGCACGGATTCCAGAACAATGCCGTGATCGACCCATTTGTAATTCGGATCCTCCGGGTGCAATGTTTTGTTGGTTGCCACCGCAATGACGGAGGTGTTTTTGCCAAATTTTGTAATCGAATAATACAGGTAATATGTGCCATTATCGTAAAAAATATCCGGCGCTGAAATATGCCCGGTGTATCCCTTGAATTTTTTCACAGCCCATTCCTGGGGTTTATCGAATACCTCACCAACATATTCCCAATTCACCAAATCCTTTGAACGCCTGATCGGAATCCCGGTGCCTGTTGAAAAGATGTAGTAAACACTGTCCTGCTTGATGATAACAGGATCATGGACAGGAACAACGTCGCCGCGCTGGGCAGATGCGTCAAATACCTGTAGCAATAGCAAGGGAAGCAGCATGAAGATAGAACTGCTTATTCTATCAAGATAGCAATTGCTTTTGTTTTTCAGATTTATCATAACAATATGCTCCTTTAAAAAACAAAAATGAATAGACTGTTAAGACAGCGCTATCAATTTTTAATGTTTTCGTTTTTGCTGTTCATACATAAGCAGATCGAATATCAGAATCCCTCTGCCCACACCTGCCGGGTCGCCTCTTTTAGCAAATTGAAACGCCATATAGCGGCCATCATCGCTGACCACGGGATTTGAGGATTTATAGCCGGGATAGTTGGCGAAGAACGTCAGTCGTTCGCTTTGACCGGAGCCATCCAGAGTTAGCTTGTAAATATCTATGCCCAGACGTTGGCCGGAGCCCTTGCGATCGCCCTTGGCGGTCGGAACGACTCTGCTGTGCTTGTTGCACTCGACCAGTGTGTACTTGCCATCGGGGAAAATGCCTTCCGGTTCGTCATACTGATCCGGTGCATTGGAATAGTTCACCACCTTGCCGGTCGCAATCTCCAGCCCCATCACCTCCGTACCCTGATATCGGTAAGCCGTGAAAATGAGTTCCTTCTCATCCGGTGGTCGAAAATTTTGTGTCTCGATATCGGTATCGAATCCCAAGTCCCTTTTGTCCAGAATCTTCTTTTTGTTCGCTATTTCGGGAATGCCGTTTTTGTAAACAATGTCGGCCATGTAAAGCGCTCCGCCCAGGGACCATGCTATCCTCAGACGGCGGCGCGACACTGCCGGGCCTTCCATGCAGTGCTCGCCCAATGGCGTTGGCGGACCGGACAGATCGCGTTTCAACACCCACAATTCAGCATTCTTTTCGTTCCGGCTCGGCCACGGATCGCTGGCATCGAACCGACGCGCACCGGAAAGCAGAATATCGCCGTTGCTCAGGTACAGCGCCCGGGTGTAGCCCTCGTGAAAGTAATGGTGCGTCAGAGGCCGGATGATGCCGGTTGCCACTTCCACTTCGTATACGTCGCCAAAAGTCTTTTCCAGAAACAGGATCCGTTTGCCGTCGTGCGACCAATCCGCTCTCTGGCCAAAGTAGGTCAGTCGCTTTATGTACGGCGGCAGTTCGTCCATCGGTGAACCGCTTTTTCCGCTTGCCGACTGACCGGAAGAAATTGTCGTTAACAATCCGATTGAAATCAGAAGGAAAACCGAGACTTTTTTCGCAATGTCATACCACACAGTGGATCTCCTGTTTTTTATAAAAAATCATAATAATTTCTCTTATCCCGTTTAAAGTGATATCTTTTTCCTGGATAAGGGATATCATCCTGATAGCGAATTGCCCGTTTGAGCAGTTCCTGCAACAATTCCGTTTTCATAGCCGAGTATCGCGGATCGTCCCACAGGTTCTTTATTTCAGAAGGGTCATCTTTCAGATTGTACAGTGCGCCGGTTCCCATCATATCATATTCTATTTTCCAGTCGTCTTTTCGCAGCATACGCATGCTGCCGCTCTGGGTCCAGGTGTTCAATTCATCAAACAACTTGCTGTTTCTGACAACACAACCCTCATCATAGGGATCCAACGGATCTTCGTCGTTGAAGAACAAACCGCCATATCCTTGTTCGGCATAAGCAGCGGCAAATTCTTTCTCCGGGTAACTTTTTCCGGTCAGCAGGGGCCATAAACTCCTTCCCTGAACACCCTCCGGTATGTCTACTCCTATTGCTTCGCAGATGGTTGGAAAAACATCGGTAATGGAAACATGCGCCGGATGGGGATTGGCCTCTGCTTTGATGCCTTTGCCATACCAGATTGTGGAGATGCGCATCAAGACTTCGGGAACGCCCGCCCCCTTTCGAATCATGCCGTACTCTCCCACGTAATCACCATGATCCGATAGAAAAACAAGAATTGTATTCTCCATAACACCCATCGCTTCAAGTCCGGCTACAAATCTTTTCATCTGGTCGTCAATCAACCGCAGCATGCCGAAATAGTTGGATCGTAAACGCGGCAATTGTTCATCGATATTGCCGGTTGCCATTTCGGACAATTCTCTTTGTTTGCGATAGGCATACCCCTTCTTATCTATCGTTTCCTTGCCGGCATGTACCGAAGGTAGTTTCTCAGGAGGAAACATATCATAGTAAGGCGCAGGCACCTGATAAGGATTGTGCGGTTCCGGAAAGGACATCCACAGAAAAAAGGGCTGCTTTTTGACGGAATCAATCCACTGCAGGCTTTCGGTTACAATCCGATAGGGATATTGCAATTCCAGGGCAAATGGCGTTGGCGCAAAAGCGGCATGAAATTCTGTTTTCTGCATCCACCTGTAAAAAGCTTTTTTGTCTGTGCTTTCTTGCCAGTCATAACTGCGGATATGGCCATACTCCTTAAAAACATCCAGATCGGCACTTTTCAGATAACAATGCTTTTTGCCAATGAGCGCTGTTTTATAGCCTCTGTATTTCAAAACATCGATTATATCTGTTTGAAAAACCACATCATCCACATTGTGATTCGATCGTACCTGCGTTGTATTTGGGAACCTGCCCGTTAACATGGATGAGCGGGCCGGAACACAAGCGGGCGCGGAAGTGTAGGCCTTATTGAACCACACGCCTCTATTCGCAAGGCTGTCCAGGAACGGTGTGGTGTCCAAAGGAAATCCCTCGCGTTTGCAGACATCGGCTCTTTGCTGATCCGTCATGACAATGATGATATTGGGTGCACCGGATGCTGAGGAAAAGTTCTTTTCCGTAATTTTAGGCTTGCGCTTCAGCTTTTCAGCTTTTGCATTTTTTGCCAGCAGTGTGGTTGCCGCAGCAGTTGCTGCAATGCTTTTTAGAAAGTGACGCCTGTTGTTACTCATCTTTATTTTACCCCGAATTCATACATGTTGATGCTGATGGGATCGATCCTGAACAGGTTGCCAACTGTGCTAACAGGATATTGCACGATTTCGACAGCGGGTTTTTGGCCGGGCAGGTTGATGGCGTCGATATGCTGAGCGGCTATCTGCCACCTCCTGACCCGGCCTCCAAGTTCCGCACCGGCAAAGCTGATATTGATCTCCTGCACGGATTCCGTCGGATTAACAATGGCCACGGTTACTTTTTTTCTGTCGCTGCTCAAAGCCGCGGCGACATCCAGCGGCCAGGTATCGCTGCCGGAAGTGACAGTAGGTTTGTCCACTCCGATCGTTCCCTGCACCGGATGCTGAGGAGAATTGCCGCTGACTTTTACCGGAATGGTACCAAAATGTTGACGGTATAATTTGAACACCAGGCCGTTGGGCTGAAAAGCAACATCGGTTTTGTTATAAGTCAGGCAGGTCGGTGCGGAAGTATAACCGGACATTCCGATGATATGCGTGTAGCGGAATATTTCGTGGAGCACCTCTGCTGCACACAGCGCAGCCATAAATTTCCCTCTTTCGTCCTGCAGGCTGCTCGACCATTCATCCAGCGCAATGGTAATGTTCTTGTTCTTCAGCTCGGGCATTCTTTGCAGATATTCGTCCCAAGCCTCGACCACGCAGCGAACTCTGTTGGCGACCCTTCGCACCTGGTCAACCAGCGGGTCATTGGCGTCGACAAATTTCTGTTTTTCGACATCGAAGGCCTTGTTCAGGAACGGGTAAAAATGCTCGGCAATGACCTGGAAATAGTCTGACGAATGGGCCAGAAGATTGCCGGACCAATCCTCCGGCGTGCCATACCTGAAAGGAAGTTTGCTGGGAAGTGGCGGACGAAAATACCTGGCCACCGTGCTCATCTCAAACGGATTGGCGCCCGAAGCGACGAGCGTAATAGTGGAATCGACCTCCCACATGGCTCTGGCAAACATATTGTGTTTGATGACATATTGATCGATGGCCATGTGACCGAACTGCCACTCGCCGTACATTTCATTGCCAATGCCCCACCACCGGACGTTGTAAGGCTCGGGATGACCATTGGCAGCGCGAAGTTTGCCCATAGGGGTATCCGTGGAGCCATTCACGTATTCGACCCATCGCGCCGCCGAGTAGGCATCGCCAAAGCCACTGTTCACACAAATGTAAGGATCGATATTGAGCAGGCTGCACAAAGTCATGAACTCATCCGTGCCCACGTCATTCGGCTCCAGTGCCCGCCAGACATAATCATAACGCGGTGGCCTTTTATCCGGATCGCCGATTCCGTCGCGCCATTCGTAGGCGGAAACCATATTTCCGCCCGGCCAGCGATAAATCGCCGAGTCCATTTCTCTGAGCAGCCGGATGATATCCGCGCGAAAGCCTTTGATATTATCCGCCGGCATAAGCGAAACCGCGCCGATATGAAACGAACCAGTGCCGGTGCCGGTTATTTCCAGTACGCCGTCATCGGTGTCTCCTCCGGCAGTAAAATTCAGCGGGTACTTGTTATATTCGTGGGTAAGCGAATTAAAGACAACGGTCTGGCGCTCGTTCGGCGCCGGACCCCATACCAGGCTGACTTTGACTTTGGCACCGGCGTCGCTGCTGAGAATTATGCGTCCGGTATAGCTTGCATCCTTTCGCAGGGCCAATGCGCCCTGGCGGATGCCGTGCGGCGTATTGCTTTCCAGTTTGATGCGGGGGCTGTGTTCGCCCACGTAAGCGTTCTTTTTGTCCATCACCACGAATTCGTCGGGACCAACCGGCCACCATCTGCCGATATTTTTCCGGGTATTGATGGGAACCTGTTTTTTGCTGGAATTGACCGGATAAAAGAATTTTCTGTCGCCGAGCATCTCGGCCCAGAGGCCGCCTTCGAAATTATTGCGAAAAAGCTCGATGAACTGTCCGTACAGGTAGCGATGGATGGGCACCCCGGTGGCACGCACATCGATGACTGCCGCCAGTGGCTCTTGCAAAGGACGAAAAGCACTCTTTTCGGTCGTTTTGCCCGCTGCCACTGCTGTTCCCGGTTCCACCGCTAAAATGAGTACAGTGCAGACAATCAGTAATACAATCAATGCGGCTTTTAACTTCATCAACTAATTCCTTTGACTTAATCTTTTCAAAGCCTGCCGGGCAGGTTGAAAATCAGAGTTCATGCGGAGAATTTCTTCCAGTTCCGTTTTTGCATCTT
>JAACEJ010000320.1 GCA_011682565.1 Actinomycetota bacterium
CCACCATTTGGGATAGTCTAAAACAAGGACAAAATAATTAAGAGATTCTATAAATTATTAAATTGCGCGTTAACATACAGGTGGCGACAACAATTTTCAGCCGCCACCTGCCTGATCAAAATAAATCAGCAGTGTAAGCCTGCCGGGTTCACGAAGTGAAAGTTCAACATTTGCACCGGATTTGACTTTGCACGGATTTGGGTAAACACCGATGAGCTCGGTGGGCAGAGTAGAATCGTACTCAAATTTGGCTTTATTGTTTTCATCTTCCTTGCCGCCGGACTTGACATTGAAAAAAAACTCGCGTTCATAGCCGACATAAGTCATCACGCAACGGTAGAGCCCATCCTGGAAATACTTGCCGCTATCGTTTTTCCCATCCCAATAAAAAACATAGGTTCCCGGGTTTTCCATGAATCTGTCATACACTAACTTGCGGACAAGTAAGCGCATGTACCCGTTTGGGTTGGTGGGATTAATTTTGTCCGAGCAGCTCAAACTTTGTACAAACAGCGTGAATAAAAAAATGCTCTGGGCTTTCCTGTACATGATATTTTCCATTTTAAAAATTATACTTCCGTCCCAAGTGTAACTTGGGACGGAGCGTGTTCTCGCATCGTCTACGCTTCTCCGTCCCAAATTGTATTTGGGACGGAACCGGCTTAAGGAAGCTCCGCTTCCAGGAAGTTGCAACAACGCAATTTTAGTTCCACACTTTTTCCTTAGCCATGATGTTGAAGCAAAGCTTCTCCGCGCTATTTCCTTCCCAAGTGCAACTTGGGAAGGATAAAATAGATGCCTTCCTTTTCATTTACTTTGTAGTTGCTACGCATTCGACCCTCCCATTTTGTGTTTGAAGCAGAGCTTCATCGCGTTATTTCCGTCCCAAGTGCAACTTGGGACGGAACTGACTTATGGAAGCTCCGCTTCCACGAAGCTGTAACAACACAAATTTAATTCTATATTTTCCCCTCACCCATGAAATGGAAGCAAAGCTTCTTCTCGCTATTTCCTTCCCAAGTGCAAATTGGGAAAGAGCGTGTTCTCGCATCGCCTACGCTTCTCCGTCCCAAATTGCATTTGGGACGGAACTTGCGCTCTGAAGCTCCGCTTCCACGAAGCTGTAACAACACAAATTTTAGCTCAATATTTTTCCCTCACCCATGAAATGGAAGCAAAGCTTCTTCTCGCTATTTCCTTTCCAAGTGCAACTTAGGAAGGAGCGTGTTCTCATATCTTTTACGCTTCTCCGTCCCAAATTGTATTTGGGACGGAACCGGCTTATGGAAGCTCCGCTTCCATGAAGCTGCAACAACACAATTTTAGTTCAATATTTTCCCTCGGCCATGAAATGGAAGCAAGACTTGTTCTCGTTACTTCCGTCCCACGCACAGTTTGCGACGGAGAAAAAAACTCTGATAAATATCAAAGCTCAGCCTGTTTAAAACTGCCTTTATTCCATATCAAAGTTGCATTGTCATCCGTCCGCACCTGGATGCGATTGCCTTTGACGTTTTCCTGTCCGAGAAGCGTTTTCCACGCCCGCGTCAACCGGTCTAACTCATGATTTCGGTGAATGGAGCGGTTTATACGAATCCAATACTCCTGCAAATAGGTTCCGTCCTGAACTTCAAAATTGAGGGTACCGCAGTTTTTTCGCAAAAACATATCCACACTGAAAATCCCGTCGCCGGCCTTTTTATCGCCGTGGCTTGCATCGTCGTACATACGCACGGGAATGTCGGTGTAATATCCTTTTGTTTCCAGAATTGCCCATTGATACTGCGGGGCATAAGTAAAATTGCCGTGCAGGCACAAAGGAGGTTCATAAAATCGCAGTGTTTTTGAATCTACTTCGATATGAATTCTGACACGATTGTCGAGGAAACGAGTGCATTTTTCACTTTTGGGAATCTCACTATAACGGGGATACTTTACAGGCTTTAATTCAAACTTGTGCACCCGTGGTTTGCAAAGTCTGTGCTGTTCTTTAACTGCTGCCGCCTCCGCCTCATCAAGCGCCGCCGTGTTGACATCGGTTAAAAATGGTGTAAAATCTCTCGGGCTTCTCACTCCCTTTAAAAGGACACGTCGCCACTTTTCGTAAAATGTATCCTGGCGCTTCTCGGTTGCCTCGAACACCTGAAAAGCCTGCTCCATCATCGGCGTTAATGCATAGCGGCTGAGATTCAGGCCGGACTCTAATTCGTCGGAAGGAACAATATCAATCAACTTTCCGTCCACGCGGAGCTCATAAAGACCGGAATCCGCATCGCTCACAAAAAGCATGTCACGATTCCATTGATTATAAAAATCCGTTGCTTTCAAAATCGTTGAACGCACGGACGGATAAACAGGCATGGGAAGACGCTGATCATGGCGGGTAAAGACAAGTCCGCCCGTTGTTTTAACATTGTCGACACTACAGCCAAAAGTGCTGTCCACCCGGCCGGTTTTGCCGTTGATGCGGACGCTCATCACATCCCGCGGTGCATTCATGGCGCCAAGTATTTGCAGGCCCATAAAAAATTGCCCGTCGATGTTGGGATGCATCCCCTTGTTCTGAACTGAATTTTTGCATAAATCCTTATTCTTTTGAAATTACTATATTCTGCTTTATCTGAACGGGAACCCGCTGATACGGTGTTTCGCCATTACGGATAAAATTCCGCCATTTATCCGACCATTGATCATAACCGGTTTGCTCGCTCATGGGTACAAGAATGACAGGTGCTGTTTTATCACCGGAATCTGCGCTCAGTTTGTAATGCGCCAGAGGAATAGCAAAAGAAGTTGCGGCGACATCGTCCTTGGCTATTTTATAACTCGGGGCCTCGTTCAATACAAATCGAATGGACTCCGGCAGTAGATTGTTTCGTTTTAAATCGGCAGCCAAAATTAACGGGCCGTGCAAAAAATATCCCTGAAAAGCATCATGATAAAACTGACGTGTATGCAAAACCTCGTTACCGGATTCATCCTGAAGATGCAACGTTACCGGGAACGTTAGCTCGAGTTTGTCGCCGGGCGACCAGGTTCTCGAAAAAACAAATGTGCCGTTTGCATACCGACCATCAACAGGCTGCTTATTAACGGAAACCTGCCACTCATCCGCCCATTTGGGAATTCTCAGATGAACGGTAACATCCATTTTCTTGTTTGGAGAAAACAATATGGAAATGTTTCCCTGTGCCGGATAATCCGTTTTCATGGAAAATTCCAGCGGATTGCCGTTGACATCGATTTGCCCCTTGATGGGTGTGTAAAAATTAACCCACAGATCGTTTCGGCGCGCAACGACAGTGTTGTTGACGATTTCAGAATAAGCGTACAATCCGTGCATCAGGCAGCACCACCACGATTCCGAATACGCAGCGTCATACCCTTTTGGCGAAAGTGTGGCATGGCCAAAAGCGCCGTTGCCGGTCTGGTGAAAATTGAGCGCATTGAGCCAGGTTCTCTCTGCTTCATCGAGATAGACCGCTTGCCGGGTGATCTGCCACATCTGCAAATTCAAACGCAGCCAATCCACAAGGGAACAGCCTTCGGTGCGCAAATCCGTGGGAAAAAATTCAGCGATCCCGCCGTCAAAACGACGACCATAGCGAAAGATACCCTGCCAGTAATCCTTTTGTAAAAGGTGAAAATACTTTTCATCTCCGGTCTGCCGATAAAGCATGGCAACGCCGACCAAAGTATTCATAAACGAATGCGAATGATATTGGCCAAATTCTGGAAAAAGCGGTACAATGCTTTTGGCGGGTTCAAGATATTTCTCCTTATGGGTGACCTGATACAACATCATCAGCGATTCGAGAATGCTGGTTTGGTGGGTGCGGATAAAATGACGGCGAACGGATGTGCCGTTTTTCCAATTTAATTTTCCAATATCAGGGAAACGATAAGGATTGTCCGGATAAAGTGTTATCCATTTTGGAACCGTTTTGCAAAAATAATCGCCCAGCTTTTCAGCAGCCTGTAAAAAACGATCATCGTGGCCAAGCTTGTAATATTGGAGCAATCCAAGCAAAAGCCGTCCATGACCAAAGTTCTGCCGTCCCCATTCATCCCACCCGTCATGCATTTGTTGAAGGCCGAAATATCCCTCCGCCGTCTGGTATTTTAGTATTGCTTCTGCAACCGAATCAAGTTTTGCAGGATGCTGATTTACCAGCCGGGAAAGATAACTCCACGCGGACAAATACCGGCCGGAAACATCGCCTTCATAATCTTCAAAGCGCCTTTTCTTTGCCGGAATTCTCGCCACATCTTCGACAATCAAGTCAAGAGAATAGGGATCATTTTGCAAACGGCGCTCGGTTAAATGAATTCGATTTGCAAGATCACCACCAACGATGATATTTTGCGGATGATGATAGGCAGATTCTGCACCCTGGTTTTGGGCATGTAGCAAAACAAAAGGAACAAGAAGGCCCAGGGCAAGGATGGCTTTAACAGAATGCAATTTCACTTATTCCTCCGTATTTATTTTAGATGAAACCACTAGGGTTACAGGCAATCTTGTATTGTCAATCGGCAAAGAACGGGAAGCAGTAAAACCGAATTTGTTTTTTGGATATGATCTTTTGCAACATCAAAACAAATATTACAAAATAGCCAGTCAGGAAAAAGCAATCCACATCTAAAAAACGAAAATGACTTTGCAAGCCTGAGAATAAATAAAGATCTGTTTTTTGAACAGGTAAACGAGAAAAAGCTAAACACATTTCTAAATAAATTTTCACAAAAAACGTCAAGCGAACGCGTCCGCAAGTTCTGGAAATTTTATTCCGGCGAATTAAAGGAGTAAAAATGCTCATCCAGCTTGATGCGGAACCGCAAAATTTCCATTACGATTTAGAAAAAACGCTTATTAACAAGTTCGATGTTTTTATGCGCATCAAAGCTGTACCACAAGACATACATACCTCTCGCGCAAAAACTAACTGCTATTTTTAAACGAAAACGAGCAATGGGCAGAGATTTTTTCGATGTCGTATTCCTGCTCGGAAAAACGAAACCAAACCTTGATTATTTGAAATTGTATCTGAATATAGAAAATATTACTGATTTAAAAACTCT
>JAACEJ010000321.1 GCA_011682565.1 Actinomycetota bacterium
TGTTCAAGGCCGCTGTCCCGCAACAAATTGACGTTTCCGTGAATGAATTAAAACAAATGTATGAAAAAAAGAAACAAAAGAGACGGGTTGCTTTTATTCGGGTCAACTCAAAAACGATTGCTGATTCAGTTTATTCCCTGTTGAAAAAGGGTGAAAAGTTCGCCCGTCTTGCAAAAAAATATTCCAAAGATAAAGAATATTCCCAAAAGGGTGGTGAAATTAAAGAGTGGTTTATTTACGGTGAAGGGCATCTTCCCCCGGATCAGGAAAAGGCAATTTTCGATCTGAAATCCGTGGGCGATTTTAGCGAACCCGTTGTGAGCAAACGGGGTTATTATATTTTCAAGCTTGTTGAAATGCAGGAGAATTCGGTTGCACCTTTTGACGTTGAAAAAGATAAACTCCTTGTCCACCTCCGGTCGATTAAGAAGGAAGCGGCGATAGAAAATTACAGCAAAGGTCTGTTTAAAAAATATCATTTTCAAATTGATCGCAACGGTGCGGAAATGTTTTTGCAACTGTGCCGGGAGTTTATAAACAAAGCAGGCACTCAACTGACTGATTCGACTTCATCGCAGAATGTTCACAACACGACATTTGTAACTTATGATGATACTAAAATGACGGTTGCCGATGTCGTCAAAAAATATTTTCGCAACTTTCTCCTGCAACGGTCTAAAATAAAATCGTCGGCAGACGTTGAGAGGCGAATTGCCGATTGGTTTTTGCCGGATCTGCTGTATCTGGATGCAAAAAATCGTGGTTTGCTTGAAGACCCGGAAGTTAAACGCAATTTTCGCCGAAGCGAGTGGCGGATTATCGGCGGGGAATGCGAGAAAAGAATGGCAGCGCGGGGAATCAATGTCACGTCGGAAGAAGTCAACCGGCGTTACGAACAGGAAAAGGAAAAGTGGAAAAAGTTTTCACCAAAAAATGCAAAATACCAAATTCGTCAGATAATACGTTCCCAGAAGCGCATCGCGAAATCCAAAGAAGTGAGGGAAGAATTACGGCAGAAATACCATGTCGTGTACAATAACCGGGCACTGAAAAAACTGGTTAAAGAACTGAATCGAAAGAAAGCAGCAGCAGAGAAATCCTGAAGAACAAGGGGCTGAAGTCCCTTGTTGTAAATAATTGATAGGGAGAACTTTGACTAGGAAAAAGAAAATAAAAGTAAGCGAAATCCCGGTTACATTCGTGAGCGAAGGCCACCAGCTCATCGGTATTTTGCACACGGGAGAATCGAAAAGACTCGTCATCCTTTGCCATGGATTTACCGGCAATAAAATCGAAAACAAAAAGTTGTTCGTCGAGGCAGCGCGTGTTTTTGCAGACGGCGGTTTCGATGCCCTGCGTTTTGATTTTTACGGCTCCGGCGACAGTGAAGGCGATTTTGCCGATACGACGCTTTCCCACAATATTGCCAATTTAAAAGATGCAATGAAATGGGGGAAAGAGCGAGGTTATGAAAAAATTGCCGTGCTCGGCATCAGTATGGGAGGCGCTACGGCTATCTTGACGCTGGCCGAATCCCCGGCGGATGTCCTCATCACATGGTCTGCAGTGCCGGACATGGAACAGTTATTCGACAGTTATATTGGTGATGTAAAAAAAATTGACCCGGATATTAAAGTGCACGAGTACGATGGGTGGCTCATCAAAAAAGAATTTTGGGTGGATGGTATCCAACACAATATAAAGGAGGCGCTGGCAAAAATTACTGTTCCGAAATACATCGTCCAGGGTACAGCAGATGCACCATTGTTTGTGCAGGGTTTTCATTCGTTTCGTGATGTTGTTGTCCCGCCGGCGGATTTTATGGAAATTCCGGATGCCGGTCATACGTACCAGACACCGGCGCATCGCCGACAGGTCATCCGTCAAACACTGATTTGGTTGATAAGGCATTTTTAATATAATTTTTGGAAAAATGAATTATGGAAAATGAGAAAAAAGATGATCATATTCATCACAATGGTTCGAAAAGAAAAATGGCAAAAAAGCATTTGACAAAAGCTTATGTCAATGATCAGTTTCTTAAAAGCGCCGATGGGAGACCATTGCGTCTGCTGGCGGAATATTTGGAACCTTTACGAAGATTACGCCGCGCGCAAATAAAGGATACGGTCGTTTTTTATGGATCAGCAAGAATTCCTTCCCTTGGAGAGGCGAAGGATAATCTGGAAAAATTGAAATGGGCAATGTCCAGGGCAAATCCGGCTCCTACTGCGGAAATGAAGGAAAATCTCCACAAGGCCGAACGGGATATCAAGATGGCGAGATATTACGAAGATGCCAGATCCCTGGCTTTTAAACTGACGCAGTGGTCGCTGGGATTGAAAGAGAATCAGCGTTTTATTGTTTGTTCAGGCGGCGGACCGGGAATTATGGAGGCCGCGAACCGAGGTGCCGAGGAAGCCGGCGGACCTACGATCGGAATGAACATCAGTCTTCCCATGGAGCAGGATCCAAATCCTTATATTACAGAAAAACTTTCTTTTGAATTCCACTACTTTTTTATGCGCAAATTTTGGTTCGTTTATCTTGCAAAAGCGCTTGTTGTTTTTCCCGGTGGATTCGGAACGTTCGATGAATTGTTTGAACTCCTGACGCTAAGACAAACCAAAAAAGTGGAAAAGCCGCTTTGCGTTGTGGTCTTTGGAAAAGAATATTGGGAAAATGTTATTAACTTTGAAAAAATGGTCGAGTGGGGCGTCATCGATCGGGATGATCTCAAGTTATTTCATCTTGTCGATTCTGTTGACGAAGCGCTTATTACTCTGAAAAGTCATTTTGAAAAAGAGTTTGTGGGAAAGAAAAGGTATTGGCATTGGTAATGAATAGTGAAAAACAAAGAACGAAAAATGAAGATCGGAAAAAGTGAAATATAGTATAAGCACGTCGGAAAGTATGTCGTCGCTAGGGACGAAGCGTGAGTTTACTCCGATTTATCGGGGAATCGATCTTTATAAAACAGCATGTTAGCCGATATCCAGATCGCTTCGCTTGCAATGATACTTTAGAACTTTTTACGAGAAACTCGTAAATAGATTTCAAATTTAAAAAATAAAAAGGAAAATCTTTCTGTTATTTATCTTTTTGTGCGGCTGCTTTTATTGCGTACCCAGGTCGATAATTTTGTCGGTCCAAGGCCAACAAGTTCCATAACGTAGAGTGTATCTCCCGATGTCGTAACACCGATATCTTTTGGCGCATTCAAAGAAGGCGTGCCGCCGATTAAATGTTCAATGGGTTCCCCGGTACGATTAAAAATTGTGATGATTCCCCGTTTGCTGTGTGCGACATAAACGTAATCTGTGCTATCTACTGCAATTTTACCCCATCCGATATCAACCGCTGGCAGGTCTTTGGCCCGCCAGTACCTGGCGTAGCTTCCCTCGACAGCTCCTTTCCAGCATTGCACTTGGCTGGTCGATTGATCGCTGATGAAAACGAGACCGGCATTATCCAAAACCGCAATGTCATTTCCCGAATTGCCACCGTCAAAAGGGCTGCCGTTAAATTCAAGTCCGGTTGGTGAAAAAACATGCCATTTCGTCGATCCTTTTTCCAATGCGAAAATGTTGCCATGAGAATCGCAATCAATTTCTCCGACCTCGAAATCGGTATCGATGCCCGGCAGCGGTTTTCCTGTGTGCAGATCGTAACGAAAAATAAAAAAAGAATCCCCGGTGGCAGAAACACACATCACATCCTGCGTTCCTGTGGCCATTCCGTTCACGGAATCGATTTTAATTCTTTTATAATCACCGGAAAGGCCGGAGTTGATAGGTGAAAAATCAGCTTTTGTGCCATCCGGCTTTAAAACGATGATGCGATCATTGTAACGCATGCCGATCCATACTTTGCCTTCCGCATCCACCTGCAATAATTTCGGATTCCATAATTCCGGGCCAAAATAGCCGGTTGAGACATAACTCATGTTGGGGGCGAGAACGGCGAGCGACCAAATATCGCTGAATCCCATGTTTCTTTTCGGGTGTCCGGCGGATTCATGGTAATCATCCCAGGCAAAGATGCGGCAGCGAAAGTCGAGTCCTGTTTTTTGCGCCGGGATGAAACCGTCGCTGATGAACCAGTCTTGCGCATCTTTAACGCGGCTCATTTTCACTTCTTTGCCTTCTGCCGGTGGCCACTTGTGGTCATAAATTAAATAAACGCCCTGGCCGTCGGAGCCGGTCTTGTCGTCATAAACGCCCGAAGGATCAATAATTTTTGCCGCGATTTTAAATTTGTTATCTGATTTTACTGTTGCCGGAAAGGTATGTACTTGCGCAATTAAAGGGCCATGTTCATCCTGTTCAACGTTTTTCCACGGCAGGGGAGAGGGCGGAACCGATTGAGGCCAGATTTCGGCAAGGTCCAGAGCATTCATGTTTTTGCGGTTGTGATAAGGAAAAAGTTCATCATAAGAAAATATGGCTGTCCCGAGGCAGCCCAAGTCGCGCATAATTTTGATCTGCCGCGTTAAATTTCGGTTCTTCACTTCAATGCCCGGATAAACGCGCCTGCCGTGGTCGTTCAGCCTGTGATCCAGGAGCAAATTTTCAAACAGGGTGTCATCGTCCGTGTAGATCATCGGATAGATGATGTCGATGATGCCGCGCGCGAGCCATTCATGGCTGTTTTGCAGAAAGACCAGACGTCCGCGATTATATTCCGAGACGACCGAAGCACTGAGGACAAGTTCGGGATTGTAAATTTTCATCGATTTGTACAAATCAGCGATAAAACCGGTAATTGAACCCTGCCGCCAGGCAGACCATTCCCGAGGTTTATTCTGCGGTGTGTCGCCGTATTTCGATTTAAATAACTCCACGGAGACCGGGTCGTAAGAATAGGAAACAGCCGGAAAGCGGATGTAATCCAGGTGAAGTCCGTCGATGTTATAATTTTCATAAATTTCGGAACAAACAGTGAGCAGATATTTTTTAACCTCAGGATTTGTCGGCGAAAGATAGAGGTAATAGGAGTTCAGTTTTTGCGGGCTTCCGAATCGATCCCACATAAACCAACCCGGGTGAGTGAAATAAAGTTGCAAAGAGTCTTGCGG
>JAACEJ010000019.1 GCA_011682565.1 Actinomycetota bacterium
AATAGAAAAAATATCAAGGTAAATTTACAATAAATAATAACACCAGCTTTTTATTTGATTTTTGACTATATTTTCTTTATATTGAAAAAAATAGAGAAATTTTATGGCGTTTCTAAATGACATTAGCCTTGGTCAGTTTTATCCAGTCGATTCTTTTGTGCATCGTTTAGATCCGAGGACCAAGTTGATTGCAATTATGTTAATAATGACGGGCCTGTTGGTCTCGTTCAAACCGATTGTGCTGTCAGGTTTCCTGGTATTTTCTGTTTTCGTGGTATTGTTGTCACGAATTCCTATGAAATTTGTTTTTCGTAATCTTTATCCATTTTTATGGCTGTTTTTAATTACAATAGGCGTACACCTTTTTTGGACATCCGGACAGGTGCTGGCAACTTTGCCGATTGTCAATGCTTCGATTACCCGGGAAGGTTTGTTGATGGGCTTTGTTTATTCTTTGCGTCTGGCCTTGCTGGTTATTTTTGCAGCACTTTTGACTCTATCAACATCCCCAATTGAACTGACGGATGCCCTGGAAAAAATGCTGGCTCCGTTGAAGCGCTTCCGTGTCCCCACACACGAAATAGTTATGATGTTGACACTGTCGTTGAGATTTATTCCAACGCTCCTGGAAGAAGCTGAGCGTCTCAAGAACGCACAAATCTCGCGTGGTGCAACGTTCGATGGCAGCGTTATGAGACGAATGCGCAGCATTATACCATTGGTCTTACCTTTGTTTGTATCCGCATTCAGAAGAGCCGATGAATTGGCGCTGGCAATGGATTCCCGTTGTTACGCCGGCGGTGAGGGGAGAACAAGTTTTAAAAGATTAAAATTCACTGTGCCGGATTATTTTGTTCTGGTGCTTTCAACCGGATTATGCACAGCCATGATTTTAATATAGTATCGGAATTGACGACCGCTTATGCGTAATATAAAACTCGTGGTCGAATATGACGGAAGTGACTTTTCGGGCTGGCAGTATCAGCCAAATGCTGTAACTGTGCAAGGCGAGTTGGAGCGTTCTTTGTCAAACTTGACCCAAAGCAAAGTGAGATTAACCGCGGCGGGACGGACGGACGCAGGTGTACATGCACTTGGCCAGGTGGCAAATTTTCATACGAATAGCCAATTGCCGGCGGAAACGATAAAACGCGGCGGAAATGCGATGCTTGCTAAAAGTATTCGCATAGTCTCTGCAGACGAGGTGAGTGAATCCTTCAGTGCGCGTTTCAGCGCCAGGGTCAGGAAATATCGCTATGTTATTTCCAAAAGGCCCAAGGCCATTGGTAGAATGTATTCGTGGTTTTGTCCTTACAAGTTGAATGTTGACCCAATGCAGCAGGCGTGCACTTTTATTCTGGGCGAAAACGATTTTGAGGCCTTTTGTCATGCCGGTGCGAAACTCGAACATTATCGCTGCAATGTATTATCTGCGCTATGGTTTGAAAAAAATGATGATCTGATCTTTGAAGTAACTGCAAATCGGTTTGTGCATAATATGGTGCGTATTTTGGCAGGCACGTTTGTTGAGATTGGCAGGGGAAAACGAACCCCTGAGGATATGCAAGCGATTTTAGAATCCAAAGACAGAAAACAGGCGGGAGCAACTGTTCCGGCCCATGGCTTGTTTCTTGTTTCTGTCGGCTATTTTGATGAATGATTATGCAAATAACTCAAATATTTTTTTTCGGCCAGATAAATAAAACGGAGAATAAATGAAAATATTTATCGACACCGCGAATATCGAAGAAATTAAAAAAGCAAATGAACTGGGTGTCGCTGATGGCGTTACGACGAACCCAACTCTGCTGGCCAAAGAAAATGGCTCGGCAGAAGAAATATACAAAGCAATATGTGAAATTGTGGACGGGCCTGTTTGCGCCGAAGCGGTCAGCCTGGATGCTAAAGCCATCATTAAGGAAGGCCGCGAATTAGCCAAAATCCACGAAAATATTGTTGTAAAAATTCCTGCCATAAAGGACGGCCTGAAAGCAGTTAAAGTTCTGGAAAACGAAGGCATCAGAACGAATGTCACCCTGATGTTCAGTCCCATGCAAGCTCTGCTGGCGGCGAAAGCGGGTGCTGCTTTCGTCTGTCCTTTTGTGGGCCGGCTGGATGACGCAGGCCATGTCGGTATGGATTTGATCGAACAGATCATTCAAATTTATGATAATTATGATTACGAAACGGAAGTCATGGTTGCAAGTATCAGAAATCCCCTTCATGTGAGGGATGCTGCTCTGATCGGTGCGCATATCGCAACTATTCCACTCAAAGTTGTGGAGCAAATGATTAAACATCCGTTAACAGAAATCGGTGTAGCACAGTTTTTAAAAGACTGGGAGAAAGTGAAAGGGCGTTAGGAATTAAAAATGAGGATGACTTCTCTTAAGCTGCAGTGGATTGAGGGGATAAACCGGTGGAAAATATGTTTTTTCGTAATTTTTATTTTATTGACTGGTTTCATCTTGCCGATGCACTTTTCCTTTGCCGCCCAATCGAAAAATGTTGGAGTAAAGGACAAGTGGCATAAAAATCTTATTGATGGCAGACCAATAGCACTTACGATGAATCCGGTTTCCAAAACACGTTATGCTCGTGATGCGCAGCGGGAAATAAACGAGTCCCGGGAAAATGCGATTACAAGAGCAGTCAAAAAAGTGAGTCCGGCCGTTGTTGGTATTAACGTAACGCAGGGCTATTTTACCCGTCAAAGCCCATTTTCAGATGACCCGTTCTTTCGTCATTTTTGGCGTGACAGTCCTTCTCTGAAAAAAGTGAAAAGCCTTGGTTCCGGTTTTCTTTTTTCAAAAAGAGGCTATATTCTGACGAATCAGCATGTGGTGCAGGATGCAATCGAAATTATTGTGACTGTTGAAGGAGGTCGTCAGTATGTGGCTAAAAAGATCGGTGAAGATTATACAACGGATATTGCTGTTCTGAAAATTGAAGGGGATAATTTTCCCCATGCGGAACTTGGAAATTCTGATGATGTGATTATCGGAGAATGGGCAATTGCCCTTGGTAATCCTTTCGGACTTTTTGATATATCTTCCAAAGCCACCGTAACTGTCGGTGTAATTAGTGGAACGGATCAGGATTTCGGTAAGCAGAATAATAACCGCATCTATGAAGATATGATCCAGACGGATGCGGCCATTAATAGCGGTAACAGTGGCGGCCCCCTGGTTAATTGTAACGGAAAAGTGATCGGTATTAACGCGTGGATTATTTCCGGCAGTGAAACCATGTCCGCTAATATCGGACTGGGTTTTGCGATTCCGATTAACAGGATTAAAAGAATTCTGGACGACCTGCTTAACTACGGACACGTTGACAGAAGTTTTTGGACAGGCATCCATTATGATCGAGTCACCGCTGCTATTGCCCGGTACGTGGGGTTGCGAAGCGTTCATGGTGTCATTGTTTCCGATATTGACAAAGGCAGTCCTGCTGCAAAAGCAGGTTTGAAAATTAGTGATGTTATTATTGCAATTGACGAAAACAGGGTCAATCAATTCCAGGATGTAGAAAGTATTATTAATTCACTGGATTTTAAACCGGGCGATGTGATGAACTTGCGCGTTTTTCGGAATCGTGGTATTTATACTATAAGAATAATTCTGGAAGTGCATCCAAGCACACAATTGAAAGTATTTAAATGATTTATAGGTATACACGTCCGGAAATGGGTGCCATTTGGACGGACGAAAATAAATATCGCACCTGGCTAAAAGTTGAAATCGCTGTTTGTGAAGCCCAGGCGGAATTAGGCTACGTGCCACAGGAAGCTGTCGGGAACATTAAAAATACAGCGAATTTTTCTGCCGACAGAATCGCGGAAATTGAAAAAGAGGTCAAGCACGACGTTATCGCTTTTTTAACGAACGTGGCAGAGCATGTCGGGCCGGACTCGCGTTTTATTCACCTGGGAATGACATCATCCGATTTGCTCGATACTGCACTGGCGCTGCAAATGCGGGAGGCGGGAAACATCATTGTTCGGGATTTGGAAAAAATGCGCCAGGTACTCAAAGATGCGGCTATCAAATACAAGGACACAGTTTGCGTTGGCCGAAGTCATGGCATTCATGCCGAGCCAACATCTTTTGGGCTGAAATTCGCTCTATGGTATGATGAGATGGGTCGCAATCTTGTGCGGATGAAAACGGCGATTAACTCCATTTCTGTGGGCATGATATCCGGAGCCGTGGGTACCTACGCATTTGTCGATCCTAAAGTGGAGGAGTTGGTCTGTAAAAGCCTGGGTTTAAAACCGGCATCAATTTCCACTCAGGTCATACAACGTGATGTCCATGCCGAATACCTCACAACATTAGCCCTCATTGGTTGTACTCTTGAAAAAATTGCAGTTGAAATTCGCCATTTGCAGAGGACAGAAGTCCTTGAAGCGGAGGAACCCTTTAGCAAAGGCCAAAAAGGCTCTTCGGCGATGCCGCATAAACGAAATCCAATCGGATCAGAAAATATTTCCGGTCTGGCGCGCCTGCTGCGAACGAATTCGCTGGCGGCCATGGAAAACGTGGCTCTGTGGCATGAACGTGACATTAGTCATTCCAGTGTGGAACGGATTATCCTTCCGGATAGTACAATCCTCGAAGACTATATGCTCAATCGGCTTGCAAAAATATTGGAAAACCTTGTCGTTTACCCCGAAAATATGCTTCGGAACTTGAACCTGACAAAAGGACTTGTATATTCGCAACCATTGCTATTAGCGCTCATCAATAAAGGGATAACGCGGGAAGTTGCATACAAATGGGTTCAATCTGGTGCAATGAAATGCTGGAAAGAAAAAAGAGATTTTAAAGATATTGTTTTATCTAATAGCCGCATTACGAAAGTACTTGAGCAGGATGAGATTGAAAACTGTTTTGATGAAACGCGGGGCCTGGCCCATGTCGGTTTTATTTATAAGAAGTTAGGAATTCTATGATTTTAATTATCTCTTGTCTCAATGAAATGTAAGGAGATAAACTTTGGCCAAAAAAAAGATTTACGAGGGAAAAACCAAAAAGCTCTATGAAACAGATAATGAAGATGAACTTGTAATTGAATTTAAAAATGATGTTCCGTGTTTAGATGAAGAAAATAACATAACAATTAGAAATAAAGGTGCAATAAACAATTCCATTTCTTGCCACCTTTTTCGATATTTGTCAAGTTACCACATAACGACACATTTTATCAGGCAAATTTCAAATAAGGAAATGCTTGTTAAAAAATTGGAAATGATTCCATTGCAGGTTATTACAAGAAATATTGCTTCGGGGAATCTGGTAAAACGATATGGCCTTGAGGAAGGAAAAGAACTGGAATGCCCCGTGATTGAGTTTTATTTAAAAAGCGTTCAGGTCGAAGATCCCTTAATTAATAAAGACCATATTGTTGCCTTTGGACACGCTTCTTCAGATGAGTTAAAAGAAATTCACCGTACTTCTTTCAAAGTCAATGTTATACTTGAGGATTTTTTCCGTCGACGTAAATTGCGAGTAATAGACTTTAAGCTGGAGTTCGGCCGGCTGGACGACAGGATTGTAGTGGGTGACGAACTAGGCTTTGACAATTTTACATTTTTGGATTTGGAGACAAATAAGAAATTAAGCGTAGAGTCCCTCAGGGGGGAAAAAGAAGAAATGTGTAAAATTTATCAAAAAATTAATGAGCTTGTTATGCAATAATTTCCCGGAATTTAAAAAATGAGAAAAGAAGGATTTGGCATCATAGCTGTTTTAGCTTTTTTTGCGGCACTGTTTGGCTATCTTTATTTTCAATGTGATAACATTTTAATGGCTGTTTTTGCCGGCATGACTTTTATTCTGGCTTTATTTTCAATTTATTTTTTTCGCGACCCACTGCGCAAGCCGCCGTCTGATACAGGCGTGATTGTTTCTCCTGCCGATGGTCGCGTTGTAGAGGTCGTCGAGATTGAAGAACCCATTTTTATGGGAGAAAAAACCACGCGGGTTGCTATATTTTTGTCGTTATTCAATGTGCACGTGAATTATGTACCCTTTGCGGGTATTGTGGATTATATCAAATATAGCAAAGGAAAATATCTTCGCGCCGACAGACCGGAAGCTTCGGAAGAAAATGTGCATACATTTATCGGTCTGAAAACGGAGTATGGAAAATTAGTGTTTAAACAATCTGTCGGCATAATTGCCAGGAGGATTATATGCTATCTTCACCTCGGTGATGAAGTAACGACAGGACAAAAGTTTGGTTTGATGAAATTTGGATCCAGGATGGAAGTTTATGTCCCTTCCTGGGCAACCGTGAACGTTAAAAAAGGAGATCGATTGCGCGCAGCAGAAAGCGTGATCGCAACAATTAATGAAAAATAGAAAATACTTTAATATCCCGACGGTCTTTACGGCATTTAATCTCTTTTGTGGATTTTCTGCAATTGTATTGACCGCTGCCGGTAAATATGTCGATGCGGTCTGGCTCATCATTCTCGCAGCCGTGTTCGATGCATTTGATGGCAAGATCGCGCGGGCATCAGGTAACAGCAGTGATTTCGGGTTGCAGATGGATTCTTTAAGTGATGTCGTTTCATCTGGTCTCGCCCCTTCGCTTTTGGTTTACCAAGTTCATCTGAGAGCGCTAGGACCTGTTGGGCTTGTTTTGGCATTTCTGCCTTTATTGTTTGCTGCGTTTCGCCTGGCCCGGTTTAATGTGCTGACGCTGCAGGACGGTAAATCGGACGATTACCTGGGTCTGCCTGCGCCGATGGGTGCAATTACATTGAGCAGTATCGTTCTCATGTATCTGGAAACGCAGTGGCATTTTCTATTGCCTTTTTTAGTGGCAATGGTGCCGCTGGTGGGATGGCTTATGGCGAGCACTCTTCGTTATGACGGATTTCCCCGTTTTAGCATTAAAGAGAAAGGAAAGAATCGCTTCAAGCTTGTAGCAATACTGGTAGTACTTGTTTTATTACCGTTTTTTTCACACTATGTCGTTTTTACCTTTATGATGATTTATATCATATCGGGATTTATTAAAACTCTCATTGCACTAAATCGTTCTGAAGAATCGGAGATCGAGTTGTTCCCTGGAAAAGCGGAATGATCTCGAGTATTTTTTTGCATGTGCGCGGGGTGTATCGAGGAGATGTTGTCTGATATGTTTGTTTCAGATTTACTGGTGTGAATCTCTTCAACGGGGAGAAAGGACGGCAAAATGCGGCTAAAATTTTCGGTTGGATGGTTTGTTTTTGCGATAATTTTGGGGGCATTCATAGGATCAGCGCTGGGCGAAGCCATTGGCGTGGTCCTGCCTGGTGGTGTTGTGCAAGATTTCTTTTTGCGCTCGGCAAACTTTGGCATGAGTCCGGCTACTTTGAATTTGGTGCTTTTTACATTAACATTCGGATTTACTTTTAAATTGAATGTAATCGGTGTAATCGGAATTTTTTTGGCCACCTATATTTTTCGGTGGTATACTTGATTTCTCTTGCAATTCTTTTAAATCGTCGATATATTTAGATCTCTCAATTGAGAGGATTCCTGTTCTTGGATGTTATGTAATCTTTGTAAGGAGGTAAAAATGTTTCCGGCAATAGGTATGCCTGAAATGCTCGTTATCATGCTGGTGATCTTGTTGTTATTTGGTTCAAAACGATTACCTGATTTGGCGCGGGGCATTGGAAAGAGCATGCGTGAATTTAAAAAAGCAGCAGATGACGTTAAAAAAGAGATTGATCTTTGAGCTTTTGTTGCGATAATTGATTAAAGTTAAGAACTATTTTGGAGGCAATAATGATGATGCCCAGCGGCCCTGAACTTATTATTATTCTGTTTGTCATCGTCCTTTTATTCGGAGCTAAAAAGCTTCCCGAACTAGCAAAAGGGATGGGAAAGGGAATTCGCGAATTCAAAAAAGCAACTCGTGATGAAGATAGTGAAAGTGAGAAAAAGGAATCAAACAGCAATTCTGAGGAATAGAAATATTTTCTTTTTTTATATCGAATAAGCGATCAGTATATGATTCAAACCAAGGGAAGTTTTATTGGATTTAGTAGAACTGGATTTTTTCACCACACGGGAAAAACTCGCAACGCGTGAAATAAACTGCAAAGAACTTTTTGAAACTTATTTGCAGAGAATTGATAAAGGCGCTCATTTGAACGCCTTTATTTCTGTATTCCCGGAAAATGGCCGTAAACGGGCGGACGAGATCGATCGCAAGCTCGCTTCGGGTAAAGCGGGAAAGCTGGCAGGGATGATTCTCGGCGTCAAAGATTTAATTTCTGTTCGTGATGAATTGACAACCTGTGGCTCGAAAATTCTTTCAAATTTTGTGTCCCCATACGATGCAACTGTTATCCGAAAGCTGAATGCTGAGGATGTCATCATTATTGGAAAAATGAACATGGACGAGTTTGCGATGGGCTCTTCCAATGAGAATTCATTTTTCGGTGCAGTGAAGAATCCGCTCGATGTTGATCGTGTTCCGGGCGGTTCTTCCGGTGGATCTGCCGCAGCCGTTGCCGGCAATTTGTGCATGACCGCTCTTGGTAGCGATACGGGAGGCTCTATTCGTCAGCCTGCTTCTTTTTGCGGTGTTGTCGGACTCAAGCCTACTTATGGCCGCATTTCAAGATTCGGACTTGTGGCTTATGCTTCTTCCCTCGACCAAATCGGTCCGGTGACCAAATCTGTTGCAGACACAGCGCTGCTACTCGAAGTCATGTCCGGCGGGGACAAACTGGATTCGACATCCGCTCATGTCGCGGTGCAAAAATTTACTGCTGCTCTGGGACAAGACGTAAAGGGTCTGAAAATCGGCTTACCCAAAGAATATTTTTCCGAGGGACTGGACAGACAAGTTGCCGACGCTGTTTCCCTTTCTGCTGATATCTTGAAAAGTGCCGGAGCAGAGATTATCGAGGTCTCCCTGCCACACACGGAATATGCCATCGCAACATACTATATTCTTGCAACTGCGGAAGCATCTTCAAATCTCGCCCGTTATGATGGAGCAAGGTACGGTTATCGTGTCCCGGATGTTGTCGATCTGGAAGACATGTACGTTCGCAGCCGGACGGAGGGATTTGGCGCGGAGGTGCAACGTCGCATTATGTTGGGAACGTATGTTCTTTCTGCCGGTTATTATGAAGCATACTATCGAAAAGCGCAAAAAGTACGAACCCTCATCAAACATGATTTCGAACGTGCCTTCCAAACGGTCGATTGCCTTCTGACACCCACTGCTCCAACAACGGCTTTTAAAATTGGCGAAAAGATTGATGACCCGCTGACAATGTACCTTTCCGATGTTTACACGGTCTCTGTCAATCTCGCGGGCTTGCCCGGCATTTCCGTCCCTTTTGCTCAGGACGGAGCCGGTTTACCCATAGGTGTTCAGCTAATTGGCAAAGCGTTTGATGAAGAAACAATTATTCGAGTCGCAGATTTCCTGGAGCGGAATGCTGATTCGAATTCCTAATTCTGTTTCCGATACACAAAATTATCCAGAGTTTTGATATGAAATATGAGCCGGTCATTGGCCTTGAAGTCCATATTCAATTATTAACAGAGTCAAAAATATTTTGTTCGTGCAGCACAAAGTTTGGTGCCGAACAAAACACACATGTTTGTCCTATTTGTTTAGGCTTGCCCGGTGTACTGCCGGTTCTTAACGAAAAAGTTGTCGAATACGCGATTAAACTTGCTTTGGCGACAAATAGCCGAATAAACAAACGATCAATATTCGCGCGAAAAAACTATTTTTACCCGGACTTGCCCAAAGGGTACCAGATATCCCAGTTTGAAGAACCTTTCTGTGAATTTGGGCGCATTTCGATAAAAGTTGATGGTGAGAAATCCCGCGAGATCAGCCTCACTCGAATTCATCTTGAAGAAGATGCCGGAAAATCCGTACATGCGGAGTCCTTTGTTTCAAAAGATGAAACTCTGGTGGACGTCAATCGCTGTGGTACGCCACTGCTGGAAATTGTCAGCGAACCGGATTTTCGCACGCCCAAAGAAGCGGCGGCTTATTTAACCCGACTGCGCCAAATTGTTCGCTACCTGGGAGTATGCGACGGCAATATGGAAGAGGGCAGTATGCGCTGCGATGCCAATATTTCCGTTCGTCCGCAAGGACAAGAAAAATTGGGTGTCAAAACAGAATTGAAAAACATGAATTCCATTAGCAGCGTGGAAAAAGCTCTCGACTTTGAAATCGAACGCCAAATTTCGGTTCTAAGTGAAGGCGGATCCATTTCTCAGGAAACTTTGCTTTGGGATGCGAATCGGAATGTTGCCGAGCCGATGCGTTCAAAAGAGTATTCCGATGATTATCGTTATTTTCCGGAACCCGACCTTGTTCCCGTGGAAGTGAATGAAGACTGGATTGATCGTGTATCGCAATCCATGCCGGAACTTCCTTTGGCAAAAAAACAGCGATTCGTTCAGGAATTCGCCCTGCCCGAATATGATGCACAGGTTCTTTCAGAAGACCGGGCCATTGCGGATTATTTTGAAACAGCAGCGCAAAAAGTTGCAGATAAAAAGGCCGTGAGCAATATGGTCATGGGAGAAGTTCTGCGTGTTATCAAAGAACAGCAGCTCCATGTTAAAGATTTAAAAATTACCCCGGAATATCTGTCGGAAATTATTAATATGATCGACGAAGGTGCGATTAGCAGGAATATTGCCAAAAAAGTTTTTAATCGGGTTGCTGAAACAGGAACAGCGCCGCGGGTTATTGTACAGCAGGAAGGACTGTTGCAAATTTCCGATACATCCGCTCTGGAGGCAACGCTTGATCAGGTCTTGCAGGAGAACCCCAATGAAGTACAGGCATTTTTGAACGGCAAAGAAAAAGTAATTGGTTTTTTAATGGGACAAGTAATGCGTGCGACATCCGGGAAAGCGAATCCCAGATCGGTCAACGCGTTGTTACGGAAGAAACTAGCCGATTTGAAATCCTGAAAATAGTACATTTTATTATAAAATATAGGTGAAAGATTTATGGCTTCAACATCTGATTTTCGAACAGGTCTTATTTTAGTCATCGATGGAAACTTGTTTTCAATAACTGAATTTCAGCACGTAAAGATGGGACGCGGCAGCGCGTTTGTTCGAACAAAATTAAAAAATTACAAGACGGGGCGCGTCGTTGAAAAAACATTTCGCGCCGGTGAAAAAGTTAATGCCGCCCGGGTTGAGCGTCGCAAGATGCAGTACCTTTATCGGGAGGGTGATGCGCTGGTCCTCATGGACAATGAATCTTATGATCAGTTATCAGTTGAGACCGAGTTGTTGCAGAGCGGACTGGATCTTCTGAAAGAAGGCGATACGGTCGATGTTTTAATGCATGGCGATACTCCAATCGGTTTGGAAATGCCGAACTTTGTCGTTCTGGAAATTACTTCCACAGAACCCGGCGTAAAAGGTGATACTGTTTCAGGGGCAACGAAAAAGGCCGTTCTCGAAACAGGCGGTAGTGTTCAGGTACCCTTGTTCCTTGAAGAAGGCGAGAAAATTAAAGTCGATACGCGAACCGGCGAATACATAGAGCGAGTTAAATAGTCCTTGCCCAAGGGCAGGATTTAAGAAGGAGAAATCATGCGGGCAAAAGAAATTCGGGAACTTGTTAAAATTGTTCAGGAAAGCAATATTGGCGAACTCGAAATAAAAAAATGGGGACAAAAAGTACGTATCAGTAAAACCATATCATCCGTTGTACCCGCTTCAACAGCACCCATTGGTCGGGTCGTTTCGGAGCCGCCGCTGCCAGGTGTTCAACAGGCTGCACCTTCCGTCGCAGAAAAGGCGCCTGCACCTGAAAAGGAAAAGAGCAACCTGGTTGAGATCAAGGCGCCGATGGTGGGAACATTTTATCGTGCATCGGCTCCGGACGTGGATCCGTATGTAAAAGAAGGGGATTCCATCACTTCCGGAAAAGTACTTTGTATTATTGAAGCTATGAAATTGATGAATGAAATTGAAGCCGAAATAAGCGGCCGCATTGTTCAAATTCTGGTTGAAAATGCTCAGCCCGTTGAGTATAATCAATCACTTTTTCTTGTGGAACCATCCTGATTTTAACAACAAAGGCGAGATTTGTTTAGAAAGATACTTGTAGCGAACCGCGGCGAAATTGCGCTGCGAATTATTCGTGCATGCAAAGAGTTGGATATTCCAACCGTTGCCGTTTATAGCCAGGCTGATGTCGATAGTCTGCACGTTCGTTTCGCTGATGAAGCTGTTTGTATAGGCCCCGGCCCAAGCTACCAGAGTTATTTGAATATTCCGGGACTTATCAGTGCCGCAGAGATTACCAATGCCGACGCTATTCATCCGGGTTATGGTTTTTTGGCGGAAAGCGCACATTTTGCCGAAATTTGCGGGTCGTGCAATATTCAATTTATCGGCCCTTCGCCGGATGTGATAACCAAAATGGGCGACAAAGCCTATGCCAAGAATACCATGAGAGAGGCGGGCGTTCCGGTTGTTCCCGGTTCCGATGGGGTTATCAGTAATAGTAGTGAAGCCATAAAGATTGCAAAAAAAATCGGCTATCCGGTTATCATCAAAGCTTCGGCGGGAGGCGGCGGACGCGGAATGCGGGTTGTTCACGAAGAAGAGGACTTGCCGAATGCTTTTAATGCTGCAATGACCGAAGCGCAGGCATCTTTTAATAATCCTGCTGTTTATATTGAAAAATTTATCGAAGCACCGCGTCATATTGAAATTCAACTCATCTGTGACAATCACGGCAGTGTCATTCCCCTGGGCGAGCGCGAATGTTCAATTCAAAGAAAACATCAAAAACTAATTGAAGAATCTCCATCTCCTGCGGTTACCCAGGAACTACGAGATGCAATGAATGCGGCGGCCATCAAAGGCGCAAAAAAAGTTGGCTACAACAGCGCCGGAACAATTGAGTTTCTGCTGGATTCGGATGGCCTTTTCTATTTTATGGAGATGAATACGCGAATCCAGGTTGAACATCCGGTAACGGAGTTTGTGATTGGCATCGACTTGATCAAAGAGCAAATTAGCGTCGCGGCAGGTAGAAAACTGTCTGAAAAAATGCTGAAATACAAGCTTCGTGGACACGCCATTGAATGCAGAATAAATGCAGAGGATCCGAAAAAGGGCTTTCGTCCGTCGCCGGGAAAGATTACCAGTTTCCACATACCCGGTGGTTTGGGTGTTCGTGTCGATACGCATGCTTATGCACAATATGTCATCCCTTCCTATTATGACTCATTAGTCGCGAAATTGATCACACACGGTCGTAATCGTGATGAAGCATTGCGGAGAATGGAGCGCGCTCTGGAAGAATTTATCATTGAAGGAATCTCGACAACGATTCCTTTGCACCAAAAAATTATTAAAGATGTGCGTTTTCAGGAAGGAAATTTTACTACCAAGTTTTTAGAAGACTTTGATTTTAATTTTTAAGGGAGGTATGCCATGCAGGTGCCTGGTGAATTATTGTACACAGAGGAACACGAATGGATTTCCATCGAGGGCGATGTCGCAACTGTTGGAATAAGCGAATATGCGCAGGGCGAACTTGGCGATGTCGTTTTTGTCGAATTGCCCAAAGTAGGAACAACTGTAAAACAAATGGAGTCCTTCGGGACTATTGAAGCCGTTAAAGCTGTTTCGGATCTTTTTGCGCCCGTTTCCGGTGAGATCGTCGAGGTGAACAGTGTGCTGAATGATGCGCCCGAAACTGTAAATAAATCGCCCTACAAAGAGGGGTGGATGCTCAGGATCAGGATGAGTGATCCCGAAGAGGCCAAACAACTTATGGACGCCGATACATATAAAGAAAAAATCAGTTAAAACCCTGGCCTGATAAACCCGGAGAATAGAGATGGGGTTCGTTCCCAACACCAAAGATGATCAGAAAGCCATGCTGAAAAAAATCGGTGTGGAAAAGTTTCAGGATTTATTGTCTGAAATTCCGCCTGAACTCTTGTTTGAGGGCGACCTCGAATTGCCGCAGCCAATGTCCGAAATGGAAGTTATGACCCATTTGCGCGATCTTGCCAATAAAAACGAAAATTGCGAAGATAATATTTGTTTCCTCGGTGGCGGCGCGTACGATCATTTTATCCCTGCGGCAGTTAAGCATATTGTCTCGCGACCAGAGTTTTATACGGCCTACACACCGTATCAACCGGAAGTAAGCCAGGGAACGTTGCAGGCGATTTATGAGTATCAGAGCATGATCTGCGAACTTACCGGCATGGACGTTGCCAATGACTCGGTTTACGATGGCGGGTCTGCACTCGCAGAAGCGATGTTGCTTGCCTGTGGTTATACGCGGCGCAAGGAAATACTGGTTTCCGCTGCTGTTAATCCCAATTATCTGGAGATTATCAAAACTTATAGCGTCGGCAGGGACATTGCTGTGAAAGTGATTGATTGGGTAGATGGCGCCACAAATTTAAATAAACTGGCCGATTCTTTGTCGGAAAATACAGCGGCAGTGATCGTACAGCATCCGAATTTTTTTGGTTATCTTGAAGATGTTGACGAAATTTCCGAATTGACGCACAAACACGGCGCGTTATTCGTCACATCGAACGATCCCATCTCTTTAGCCATATTGAAACCTCCGAGTGAATATGGCACGGATATTGTTACAGGAGAAGGGCAAAGTTTGGGAAACCCACTCAACTTTGGTGGCCCCTACCTGGGCATCTTTGCGGTGACCAAAGCATTGGTGCGCAAAATTCCCGGTCGAATCGTCGGTCGCACCCTTGACCGGCAGGGAAAGGATGGATTTGTTTTGACTTTGCAAACGCGCGAACAGCACATTCGCAGGGAAAAGGCGACATCCAATATTTGTTCCAATGAAGCTCTTAACGCCCTGGCCGCAACCGTCTATATGGCATTGATGGGAAAAAACGGCCTGAGAAAAGTTGCTGAACTTTGTTTGCAAAAGAGTCATCATCTTGCCGGCAAAATAAATGAACTGGACGGATTTGAGCAAAAATTCAAAAGGCCATTTTTTAAAGAGTTTGTCATCGCTTCAGAATACCCTGTTGAAGACGTGCTTGCAGGGGCAAGGGAACAAAAAATATTCGCAGGTATTCATTTAGCCAAGTTTGATAATCTGCTAAAAGATTCCTTTTTATGCACTGTTACTGAAAAACGAACCAGAAAAGAAATGGATAAACTAATCCATGTTTTGGGGGAACTTTTCTAAAAAGGTAAAGTAGAAAAAAAGTCGGG
>JAACEJ010000322.1 GCA_011682565.1 Actinomycetota bacterium
AAAAGAGTAATCATTAAAGAAATTTACGATAGTTATATTAAAAAAGATGTTACTGATTTTTTAAAGATAGAAAATATATCCGGTTTCAACAAACTAACCCAACTTCTTGCTTTCACTTCCGGGCAAGTTGTCAACAAATCAAATGTTTCGTTAAATGCCGGCATCAATTATCAAACTCTTGAAAAATATTTACAAATCCTGCAGGATACTTTTGTGATTGAAACTGTCCATCCGTTTTTTTCCAACAAATTAAAAGAAATCGTCAAGAATCCGAAAATTTATTTTCTCGATCCCGGACTTTACAACCACGCCGTAAACAATTTTAACGACATCACTTTCCGTGCCGACGCCGGTGTTCTGCGGGAACAATTTGTTTTTCGCGGCATCAAGACCATTATGGGCGCCGACTTTCAATTGAAATTCTGGCGAACCAAGATCGGCGCTGAGGTCGATTTCATTATCGAAAAGGGGCGCCAGATAATTCCGATTGAATGCAAATCCCTGCTCAAACGGCCTCAATTACAATCGTCGGCCCTGAGCTTTATTAAACAGTACTCGCCGAATCTGCTGCTTGTGGCCAACACGAAATTATTTTTCGAAACCAAGATCGCAAACACAAAGGTCGTCTTTTTGCCTTTTCGCTGGTTTCATCTTCTGGCGCCGGTTTATCTTGAAAAGATATTGTGATTATAATCTCTCAATAACCGATTTCAACTTGCCTTGAATAGTCTGCGCCACTTCACCCAGATTTGGGTTGTCCACTGCCTGCATGGAAGCCGCAGGATCGACGGCCGCGACAACGGTTTCGTCATTGTCGTTCACATAGACGATAACATTGCACGGCAGCATCAGGCCGATCTGTTCTTCCGCTTGTAACGATTTATAAGCGTATGGCGGATTGCAGGCGCCTAAAATTTTATAGGGTTTGAAATCGACGTCAAGTTTCTTTTTCAGCGTTTCTTTAACGTCGATTTCCGTCAGAATGCCAAAGCCTTCTTTTTTGAGTTCTCCGGTCACTTTTTCAATAGCCTCATCATAGCCCAGACCGACTATTTTGCTAAAAGCATATTTTGTTTGTTGCATGATTATTTCCTTTTTTAAATGAAAGTTACTTTTTATACAGCACCAATTCGACGGCATGGATGCCTTACCAGCAGCTATTGCCACTCCGGCCCATCATTCTTCCCATGCGGCCGGAGTTCATCATATCATGTCCGCCGGAATGCCACCAGCCCTGCTCCGAGTCCCACCAGCCATACTTGCCGTCATTGAAATACAGGCGCTGCTCTTTGGTCAGCACTTTGCTGATTTTTCCGCGTGCGTCCAGACGCAGGTCGTAGATTTTGTCCTCGAGATCGCGTATCTGTTTTCGAGAAGATTTGATCTTGCCGGTTTCAGCGTCGTAACGGGAGTCATAACCGCGAAACTCGATTCGCAATGCACGCAATTCATTTTGCAGAGGTATAATCTTTTCATTGTATTTCGTGCGGATTTTCCCGATCTGCGTGATCTGTTCTGCCGTCAGGACATATTGCGCAGGAACATTGTTGTTCCACCGGGATGATCCGGCGTTAGTTTGCCAATTATCCCAGTCACAATTGCCTTGAGAAAAAGACTGACTTGCAAGCGCAAAAAGACCGAGCACTGCAAATGTGAACAACATTTTTAATTTTAACATAATTACCTCCGTTTGGATTCGGTTAGATTTCATTTAATTTATGGTGTTTGCTTTTGTTGTTTTCGACAGACTATTTTCGCAATAAGGACAAATAGCCCAGCTTGTTTTCACCAGCTTGCCGCAGGATGGACAGTTTACTTTGAGCCGGTAATGGCATTCCGGGCAGCACAAATAGGCATCCTCCACCGGCTCGCCGCACTTTGGACATTTTCCCTGCGTTATCGGACGTGCGGAAAAGCCGGCGCCGGAATTTTCGCCGGAGCGTCGACGACCACTGCGGACAGCGAGGAAAACCAAAAATCCGATCGCTGCCAACAGCAGCAGCCAGAATATCGGGCCTGTCCAAAACCATCCGACCCGGTAACCGGGCCCCCACCATGAGCAATCCATTGTTAATGTCCTTTTAACGTCTTTTTATTTTACAACAAGACATTCAACTCTTGTGCCATGGAATATAGTGCCTTGCTAAGGTGATTATTCGCAGGGTGTTACGGGTTAATGTTGCGAGAAAGAAGGAAAGACGCCTGGAAAAAGGCGTGAAATGTTTTCACGTTTTCGGGGAGCTTGGGGCTTAAAGCGCGATATTTTTTCACACTATTTGATCCCCAATTCCTTTAGCTTGTACTGCAAACCGCGACGGGTAAGGCCCAGTAATTCGGCGGCGTGGGTGATGTTGTGTCCGGTTTGTTCCAACGTTTTGATGATCAGTTCCTTTTCCACATCCTTGATGGAACGGCCCACCATCGCATCCGACAGCGAGTCCTGCTGATCCTGCGCAATGCTTTTGAGACCGGCCGGCAGCGCCTCCGGGGTGATCATCTTTTCCCGCGACATGATGACCGCGCGTTCGATGACGTTTTCCAGTTCGCGCACGTTGCCGGGCCAGTCGTAGCGCATCAGCAAATCGAGGGCGGCCGGCGCAAAACCGCGCAAGAGACGGTGGTTTTTCTCGGCGTATTTTTTCAGGAAATGCTCGGCCAGCGGCGGAATGTCCTCCTTGCGCTGCCGCAGCGGTGGCAGGGTGATGGGCACCACGCTCAGGCGAAAGAACAGGTCTTTGCGAAAACGATCAGCCGAAACCTCGGCATCCAGGTCTTTGTTGGTGGCGGCGATGATGCGCACATCCACACGAATGGTCTTTTCGCCGCCGAGGCGCTCGAACTCGCCTTCCTGCAGCACGCGCAGAATTTTCGCCTGCGTGGCCAGGGTCATGTCGCCGATTTCGTCCAGAAAGAGCGTGCCGCCATGTGCCTGCTCAAAACGCCCCAGTCGCCGGGCCATTGCACCGGTAAAGGCGCCCTTTTCGTGGCCAAACAGCTCGCTCTCCAGAAGGTTTTCCGCCAGCGCGGCGCAGTTCACTTTGATGAATGCTTTGTCCTTGCGCAGACTGTTCTGGTGAATGGCGTTGGCGATGATCTCTTTGCCTGTGCCGCTTTCGCCAAGGATGAGGATGGTGGCGTCGCTGGGCGCGGCCATGGCCAGCACCTCGAACACGTCGCGCATCTTTTTGCTCTTGCCGATGATGGATGAAAAATCGAATTCCAGGTCCAGCCGCTCTTTCAGAACTTTGTTTTCGATTTTCATCTGCTGGTAGTTCAGCGTTTTTTCGATGGTCAGTTTGACTTCATCCATGTCCAGCGGTTTGACCATGTAATCAAAAGCGCCCAGTTTGAGTCCCTCGACCGCGGTTTTGACCGAGGCGTAGGCGGTCATGATCAGCACCGGGATCGCCGGGCTGATCTGTTTGATCCGTTGCAGCGCCTCGATGCCGTCAACTTTTTTCATTTTGAGATCGAGCATAATCAGGTCGAAAAATTGCTCTTCCACCATGCGGATGGCTTTGTCGCCGTCATCCGCTTCGAAAATTTCATAGCCCTCGCCGGAGAGGGTGGCTTTGAGCATGAGGCGGTGCCCGGCGTCATCGTCGACGAGGAGGATTTTATTTTTTTCTCGAGTCATGTTTGTGTGCCTTTGATAAGAGAGCATTGTTATGAGTGAAAAGACAAAATAATTCAGGACAAAATGATTAAAGACAAAAGGATTTTGGGCAAAACTATTATGATGCCGAATGGTCTTGAAATCAATTCGGCGATTGATTATTTAGTCCCTTTGCGGTGAATCGTTTTTAAAAATATAACCGCGGAGGGCGCGGAGAACGAAGCGAGCGTAGATGGATTTAACTGTTGGGCGATGTTTCGTTTCATTGTTTGTTTTCAAAAACTATTTGACCGTCTACCAGTTTTCCCATTAATTATTTTGTCCAAAATTATTTTGTCATTTTTATTCTCTGCGGCCACTGCATTCTCTGTAGTTTAAAAACTCAACCCAAAGGAAAATGCAACACAAAAGTGCTCCCTTGCCCGGGTTGGCTGTCGACTTTGATTTCGCCACGGTGGTTTTCGACGATGCGGTAGACGATGGCCAAACCCAGGCCGGTGCCGCCTTTTTTAGATGTAAAAAACGGATCAAAGATTCGCGTCAGATTTTCCCGGGGGATGCCGTCACCGTTGTCGCTGATTTCTATTTTCATTTCCTGTTGTGTTTTTCTCAAAGCGATCCGCAACCGACCGCCGTTTTGCATGGCGTCGATCGCATTGAGAAAGAGGTTGAGAAATACCTGGGTCAGCATGTCGCTGTCCCCGGCAATAGTAAAAGATGTCTCCTGCGGAATATCTTCTATTACCTGAATTTCCTTGTCGCGGATATCGGACAGGATGAGCCGCAACGCATGCCGGATCAGCGGCGGCAGGTCAACCGGCTTTAGATTGGGCTCCTGCGGTCTGGCAAAGTTCAGCAAGTCCTGGATGACGCGGTTCAGGCGATCCACTTCGTCGGCCATAACCGTGGCATAGTTGCGGTCTTCAGAGTCCGGCGGAAATTTATTGCGAAAGTACTGGGCAAATCCCTTGATGGAGCTGAGCGGGTTGCGGATTTCGTGGGCAATGCCGGCGGCCATGCGGCCCAGGCTGGCCAGGCGCTCGGAACGCTGTACCTCTTTTTCCAGGGAACGAATATCCCGTAAATCCCGCAGGATAATGACCGTGCCGATAGCATTGCCGTCTTCATCTTTCAGACGACTTGAGGTGGCGCTCAGGGGGATGACATCGCCGTCATTTAAATGGCATTCTATCTGCCGCTCGACAATATCTTCGCCGGGGGGGAGCGCCTCACACATCCTGCATCGAAACATCACCTGATCAAGGGATTTTCCTGTCGCCTCTTCGGCACTCAGGCCTAATAAAACCTGCGCCCTCTGGTTGATGGTTTCGATGCGCCCGTCTTTATCCAGGGAAATCAGTCCGTTGGGCATGCTTTCCACTACGTTTTGTGTATAGCTTTCCATGGTCTTTAGCGTGCGGTTGGCGACATAATAGTTTTG
>JAACEJ010000323.1 GCA_011682565.1 Actinomycetota bacterium
TAATACATATTCAGATATTGCTGCCATCGATGAAGAATTTAATGATCAGGTTTTTGATCATCTTCAGGATTCATACGGGCACTTGAGTGGATTTGAGCTATATTACCCAAAGGTTAGCCGAAATCCTGAAATACGAAAAGTATATTCCTTAATAAAAAAAGTTGCAAAAAGCAATGCATCTGTTTTAATTCAGGGTGAAACCGGAACCGGTAAAGAACTCATTGCCGGTGCAATTCAGGCGCAAAGCTTGCGTTCAAGAAAACCGTATGTTACCGTTAATTGCGCCGCGTTGCACGAGCAGCTTTTAGAAAGTGAACTTTTTGGCCATGAAAAGGGTGCCTTTACCGGCGCCATTGCGATGCACATGGGAAAGTTTGAACAGGCTGATGGCGGAACTCTTTTTCTTGATGAAATTGGCGATATGCATCCTTCGACACAAGCCAAAATTTTGCGCGTTTTGCAAGAGCAAAGTTTTAACAGAGTGGGTGGACAAAAGGCGATACAGGTGGATGTCCGCGTCATTGCAGCGACGAACAAGGACTTGTGGCTGGAAATGGAAAATGGCAATTTTAGGGCGGATTTATATTATCGTTTAAATGTAGTCACTTTGCACATTCCGCCGTTGCGGGAAAGGCAGGAAGACATTCCTTTACTGGCGGAATATTTTCGCCGTAAATTTACCGCTGAACTTAAAACGAAAAATAGCGGCTTTTCCGAAGAAACCATGCACTTGTTACGCAACCACTCTTGGCCGGGAAATATCCGCGAATTGAGAAACATTATCGAACGTGCGGTGTTAATTGTCGGCTCCGGTAAGCAAATAACGCCCAATGAACTGACCCTTACAGGAAAAGATTATTTTGCTGCCGGCGGTCGTGATCGGCGTAATGATGCCCGGAAGGAATCGGCCTTTGCAACCTTGAACCTGCAAAATCTTGAGAAGGAAGCCATTGTGATTGCATTGCAGCGAAGCAAGTGGGTGCAAAAAGAAGCGGCAGATTTGCTGGGTATTTCTCCAAGAGCCTTAAACTATAAAATATCGCAGCACAGCATCACCCATTCCGGGTGGAGAAAACATAGTTAGTATAAATTTTTGGGTGGTGATGGGATTCAAAAGACAATTGCAACAGTGGGGCTTGATTTTTTTTGGACTTTTCTTTTGTAACGGTGTTTTTGCAGCATCGTTAACCATTGAATGGGATGCAAATCAGGAAAAAGATTTGGCGGGGTATAAAATATATTGGGGAACAATGTCCGGGAATTATCAGCACCAGGAAGATGTCGGCCTGCGCACGCAGTTTCAAATCAACGACCTAGAGGAGGGAATACGCTATTATATGGCTGTAACGGCTGTTGATTTTTGGGGAAATGAAAGTTCTTTTTCGCAGGAAATCCGTTTTGTTTTGGGCGATGAGCCGCCCTTGCCTGGCAAAGTGGAGTTAAGTTTAAATTTCCCCAACCCTTTTAATGAAAGCACAATGTTCAGGTATGCTCTGCCGGAACGGGATCGTGTGACCATTTCGATTTATAACCAAATCGGACAGGTCGTAAAAACAATCGAATCCCGCATTGCCGATGCCGGTACGTACCAGATATTTTGGGACGGGACAGACGAGGGCGGAAATTCCGTTTCCGCAGGGATTTATTTCTGCAAAATGAAAACATCCGGAGAACTTTTAACAAAAGAAATTACGCTGATCCGTTAATACCATATTTCTCCTCCTCCAGAAAGCCGGGATGCTATTGTGCATTTCGGCTTTTTTTTATTCCCTTTTTGTAATCCTGCCTGTCGATCTTGTCATTAGCGATTCTGTTCGGTGGTGGAATATGTTGATAATACGATAGTTGTGGGTGGTATTCTTTTTGGCACATCATTTGTTAAAGAGACGCCAGACAGCAACTTTGACAGGCATTTCATTTGTTAAAAATGACATACAAAGACGTGTGAGGGAAAGGAAGGGAAAGATGTCCAAACAGCACCGTTTGTTACGCAGCAGCATCATGAAGACATTATTTTTATTGTTACTTGGTTCTACTCTTTTTGCTTCGGAAATTAAAATTTCCTGGAACGCAAATAATGAACCTGATCTGGCGGGTTACAAAATCTATCGGGGAACATCTTCTAGAAGTTACGATTCCGATATTGATGTCGGTAATTTGACATCGTACGTGATTACGGGCCTGCAGGACAATGTCGAATACTTTTTTACTCTGACTGCTTACGATACGGCAAGAAACGAAAGCAGCTTTTCAGGCGAAGTAAGCTGTGTTCTGGGTGATCAAGTTCAGCCGACGATCGTTTCCGTTACTCCCATGAGTATAACGGAAATCCGAATCACTTTCAGTGAGGTTTTGGAAAAGGGATCGGCCACCAATATTGCAAATTATGCTATTGATAACGGCATTACCATCAACAAGGCTATTTTGCAGGGTGATCGAAAAACCGTACGTCTGCTGACAAGCGAACATACGGTCGGCGCGACCTATTCTGTCAGCGTTCATAATGTAACGGATATTGCTCTGCCGGCAAATAAAATTGCCGACGGCTCTTCATTTTCTTATACATTATCAACGCAAAACCTGGACGAAACGCCGCCGACAATTACACTTGCAAATTTAAATTCTGCAACCCAACTCGATGTTTATTTCAGCGAGCCGGTGGATGTGAATTCCGCAACACAGGCAGGTAACTATTCCATTGATAATGGCATTGGCATCAATTCGGCGGAGATGCTCGAAAATAATATCGTTCGTCTGACGACGAGTGAGCATAATAGCGGAAAAAATTATACGGTTACGGTGAACAATGTGGCCGATGCTTCGGAATCACATAATGTGATTGCGCGTGACAGTAAATACTCTTACAGTTATTCTCCGGGCGATGTTGTCGGCCCGATGATTACCTTGGTCAATGTTGTCCGGCAGGACCAACTTGAAGTTATGTTCAATGAACCGCTGGACCAGGCCAGTGCGGAAACAGCAGCCAACTATCAGGTGAATAACGGCGTCGTGGTCAGCTCTTCTGAACTTGACGAGAGCGGCCAAATTGTGCGGCTGCAGACAAGTGATCACCAGCACGGCCAATCTTATGTTCTCACTGTAAATAATGTTGCTGACGCTAGTGTGAACAAAAATCCTGTAGCACCCAATTCGAAATACACATACCTTTATGGCTCGGAAGACAACACCGGGCCGACAATCAGAAAAGTGGTTGTCATTGATGCAACCCATCTGCAAGTTATTTTTAGTGAAAAGGTTGATCCCCAGACCAGTGAAAATACAAATAACTACCAAATTACCGATATACAGGTACAGAATGCACGGCTTGGCGCTTCAGGTGAATCGGTTACTTTGGAAACATCTCCACACACTGAAGGGCAGGCTTATGTGCTTGTGATAAGCAATGTTAAGGATGCCTCGAGTGCCGGCAATGAAATTCTGGCAAATTCTAAATATAATTATGTTTACGAATCTGCTGCCGGAAAAACCGGGCCGACAATTGTGGAGGTCTTTGCAAAAACAGCCACTCAATTGATTGTAACCTTTAACAAAGAGGTGGAACCTGCGAGTGCCACAGATTTGGATCATTATACAATTAACAACGGAGCAACCGTCAATTCGGCAGCTCTTGCGGATAATAATAAAACGGTTACTCTGGGAACATCTCTCCTGGAAGCGCAAACCGTTTATACTTTGACTGTGACGCATGTAACAGATGCCACGGCAGATAAAAATCCAATCCTGGATAATAGCACGTATAATTTTGTTTTCAAGGGCGCAGATACTATCGGGCCGTTGATTAGCTTGGTGAAAACAGTCGACGCGGAAAATATTGATGTTTTATTCAACGAACGGGTAGGGCAGGAAGAAGCGGAAAAAGTTGAAAACTATACCATAAACGGTGACATTAGTGTACTGCAAGCACGATTGGACGGTTCCCATCGTGTTGTCCATCTTCACACAACACCGCACTCGCCCAATAAACTGTACGTTCTAAAAGTGAGCAACATCAAAGATGAGAGCCAGGAACAAAATGCCATTCAGCCGAATTCAAGTTATTCTTACCTTTATGAGCCTCCGGATAATTTAGCGCCGACAATTGCTATGGTTCGTGTTGTCGATGCCGAAAAACTTGAAATTACTTTCAGCGAACCGGTCGATAAAGGTTCGGCTATAGATGTGAGAAATTACAATCTCAACAATGATGTTACGGTTTTGTCGGCTGCTCAGGGCAGTGCAAAAAACATTGTTGAATTGGTGATCTCAACGCTCGATCCGGGCAAGGTTTATATTCTCATTATCAATAATATTTACGATCTCGACGGGAATCGAATTGCTTACAACAGTTCTTATGCTTTTACATACGGAAATCTTATGCTCGTGGAAGGACCAAGTGTAAATGCTGTACGCGCCGCCGGTGAAACGGAATTGTGGGTTTCTTTCAATACAAAGGTCGATAAAAATACCGCTGAGCAGATTTCTAATTATACTATTCAGAGCGGCGTTACTGTTAAAAAGGCTGAACTGGATAGCTCGCAAAAAATGGTCAAATTGACGACGACGCTGCATGAGGTCGGTAAAATTTATGTCCTACTGGTGAAAAATGTCGGACGCTATGAAGACCCGTCGAAGCGTATTCAAACGAACGCCCCGTTTTTCTACCTTTACAGCGGTACCGATGATTCTGCGCCACGTGTCGACAAGGTTAATATTATCGGCGAAACACTTGTAGAAGTTGTTTTCAGTAAACCGGTAGATCGCCTTTCTGCGGAAAACAGGCATAGTTACAATATCAGCTCCGGTGTTACCGTTCTGACAGCGGAACTGGATTTAACCGGAACTATCGTCATGCTCGAAACCTCGCGACACCTGGCCGGTGTAGTTTACACATTGAGCGTTTACGGAATCAAGAGCAAAAGTTCATTGGGCAGCGCTTCAATTGTAGAAGATTCTTATGCCTACGCGTACCTTCCCGCATTACAGGTCACTATTGAAGGTGAAGCGGAAACCGGCGTGTCTTTTCTCGATATAGGTAAGGAATACTATCTTGATC
>JAACEJ010000754.1 GCA_011682565.1 Actinomycetota bacterium
TTCAATAACAAAGTCAATTTCTACACCATTTTGATCTCGGTAGAAAAAAATATTTGTTCCCGGAGCAAGATGAAAATTTTTAACAAATTCCGAAAAGACAAAATTTTCCCACAATTGACCTTTGTACGGATGCTCGTTCCAATTTTGGAGTGATGAGATATTGAGCAAAAAAGCCATTAAACCATGATCAGCGAAATATAGTTTTGGCGCCTTAATTAATCGTTTGCCAATATTTGCATAATATGGAGGAAGAAGATAAATAATACCCGCCGTCTCAAGCGCGCCAAGCCATATCTTGATTGTATTTCCCGATACTCCAATATTATTTGCTAAATCGCTATAATTGACAAGCTGGCCGCTTCGAGTAGCACAAACACGAATGAAACGCTGAAAATCACGCAAATTTTTAACCTGAATTATATCCTTCAGGTCCCTTTCTAAGTATGTTTGAATATAATCCTGAAAGAAATCTTGTGGAGACAACAGTTTATTAGCCCAAACTTCAGGATACCCTCCAATCCACAAAAAATCATTCATTTGGCTTTGATCGAAATAGTTACTTTCCCTTAATTCTTTCGCGCTCAAGGTCTCAAGATGAAGAATACGAATGCGACCGGCTAAACTTTCACTAACTCCTTTCATAAGAGGAAATTTTTGGCTACCGGTTAGGACCCATTTACCATAAAGATTTCTTTGGCGATCGACATGTTTCTTGATCTCCCGGAATAACGAAGGTGCATATTGAATTTCGTCTAAAATAACCTGGTTTTTGAATTGATTTAGAAAAAAAGAAGGATTGCTCTCCGCTTCCTCTGCTTTGACTATATAATCCAGAGTCACGTACTCTGTATCCGGCAGTTCATGCTGCAGCAAGGAACTTTTACCGGTTTGCCGGGCGCCGGTGAGGAGAACAACAGGGCGGGATTTAAGCGCCTGCCATAATTTATTTTTGAGATGTCTTTCGAACCACATATTAAGATAATTTGAAGTTAGAGTTCAGATTGTCTTAAAGATAATAAATATTCAGAAAATGTCAACTAAAAATAGTCATGCTAAATTTATTGATAATTTCCTTTCAGGTGCCACATCCGCGTGTATTATCAGTTAAATTTTCTTTTCAATAGGGCTACGGCTTCTATGTGCGCCGTATGCGGAAACATGTCCACCGGTTGAACTTTGATTAATTGATAGTCCTAAGTTCCTTCAAATCACGGGCCAGGGTCGCCGGGTTGCAGGAGACGTAGACGATGCGATCGGGTTGTAAATAGAGAATGGATTTGACGGTTTTCGGATGCATGCCGCTGCGGGGAGGGTCTATGATCATCACGTCGGGTTTGCCAAAGCGGGAGATGATATTTTTCGTGTCAAGCAACTGATCACGAAGGTCGCCGAGAACAAACTCACAGTTGCGGACGCCGTTTAATACGCTGTTTCTGTTCGCATCTTTTACTGCCGATTCGATGGCTTCAAAACCGACAACCTGGCCGACATAATCGCTTATATAAAGAGAAATCGTACCTGCGCCGCAGTAAAGATCATACACATTTTCATCCCCGGAAAATTCTGCATAATCCAAAGCAACGTCATAAAGTCGTTCGGCCTGTTTTGTGTTGGTCTGGAAAAAAGAATTAGCGGAAATTTCAAATTGATAGCGGCCGAGTTTTTCAATAATCGTATTTTTTCCTGCAAGTAGATATTCTTTTTCAGTGAATGCAACGCTTGCTTTGTTTGCCGTCGTGCTGTAAAGCAAACTGGTGATTTGCGGAAATTGAGAGGACAAGCTTTTTATGTTCTCGGCTGCTTTTTCATCAAATCTCGATGTTACGACGTTTACCATGAGATCGTCGGTGTTTTGGCATGTGCGAATAATTAAAAATCGCCAAAACCCTTCGTGATCCCTCGTCGAATATACCGGCAATTCGCTGTGAATGGCAATGTCTCGTACTGCGGCGACAATTTCAGAGACGATGGGTTTTACCAAATGGCAGGTCTCGATATCAATAACTTTTTCAAAGAAACCCTTTGCATGAAGACCGAGATAGTGGCCGTTTTTCTCCACATAAAGACCCTCGGCAATTTCGGCCTCAGTGATCCATCGTTGACGGGCAAAAGAAAACTCCATTTTATTGCGATAATGGAAAATTTCAACAGATGGCAGCGTTGAAAAGATTTGAAAATCTGAAAACCCGCCGAGTCGTTGCAGCGTTTCACCAATCTGTTCTTGTTTGGCTTCTAGTTGTTTTTCGTATTGATAATGCTGTAATGAGCACCCGCCGCACTCGTGAAAATGGGCGCACACAGGCTCCCGGTAATCCGGAGACTGTTTTATAACGTGCTGCAGTCTCGCTTCAGCATGATTTTTTTTCTTCTTGATGATTCTGGCCAGTACCTTTTGTCCCGGTAATGCGCCGTCTACAAAGATAACGAAATCCTCATGGCGCGCAACACCTTTGGCGCCAAACGCAAGGGACTCGATATCCAGCTCTATTTCCTGACCTTTTTTCAGTTGTTGCTCTCCTGCTCAATTTAGGAACACAAGTCTTCATTCGGTTTGATGAAATTATTGGGAGCGAAATGATTTAAAAAAATATGGACAAAATGATTATGGACAAAATAATTACGGACA
>JAACEJ010000324.1 GCA_011682565.1 Actinomycetota bacterium
AGATTATATCATCAAAAAGAATGAAAGAATTTACCTCGATTTGGGAAAAGTCGATAACCTGGCCGCTGTTGTGTTAAATGGAAAAGACCTTGGCGTTGTGTGGACGGCTCCATGGCGGGTCGAGATCACAAATGCGATCAGGCGTAAAGGAAACCGTCTTGCCATAAAAGTGGCAAATCTCTGGCCCAACAGACTCATCGGCGATGAGCAGTTTCCTTATGATGGAATTAAAGATGGCAAGTGGCCTGACTGGCTGCTGAAGGGCAAGCCCCGAACCAGCGGCCGCTACACTTTTACCACGACAAGACCTTACCGAAAGGATTCTCCCCTGCTGAAATCAGGCCTTCCGGGCCCGGTCAGAATTGTGGGCGTTGTAAACGATGTATTCTTGCCAGCACATATCAGGGTCGGCTTTAAAAGTCATTTTTTCCCTGCGCGTGGGATGTGTCAACGAGAATGAACGCGCATGTAACGCAAAGGCATTTCCACAAAACTTTTCTTTTGCACCATAGCGCAAGTCGCCGAGAATCGGATGGCCGCGGGATGAAAACTGCACTCGTATCTGGTGATGTCTGCCGGTTATCAGTTCTATTTCAACCCATGAAATGCCTTTGCGATACGCCAAAAGACGGTAGGCCAATTTTGCATGCTGCCCTCCTTCTTTAACAATTCGGCTGGACATTCTCCGCCGCACAATAAAATCATCCATCACACCATGGTCATCCACTTCTCCCCCAACCAGCGCCCAGTAAATTTTGCGAACCTTGCGCAAGCGAATTTGTTCGGATATTCGCGATGCAGCTTTCGATGTCCGCGCAAAAACAACGACACCGGAAACAGGCCGATCCAACCTGTGCACGAGACCGAGGAAAACTTTTCCCGGTTTATTGAATTCAACCTTTAGATATTGACGCGCTGCATCCAACAATGATATATCTCCCGTGTGGTCTCCCTGAACAAGCATTCCCGCAGGCTTTCGCACGACCAAAAGATGGTTATCCGAATAAAGAATATTTAAATTGATGGGATCGGTCAAATGTCATTCCATTTAAAAATCGGTTCCAAATTAAAACTTTATTATCTCGTTCAAAGAGTGCAAGATGTTCTGCGCAACAGCGTCCTTGTTCTCGCGCGTGATTTCAAATATGTTGCAATGGGAATTCGAATCAATCTGCTCCCAAATGTATTTTGCTCTTTTTTGAATTACAGCAAATACCGGCAACGGAGATTGCAAAAGCTGCCAAAATCTCCGCAGAAACCGGTCAGCTTCCCGTTCCATAATTCCGATCTCATCGATGACAAAAAGCTTCGTCTCCGGCCGGACAGAAGATAAAATCGCGTGCCCTCTGTTCTCAAAAGCATCGATATCAACAAGGTAACGATGGTAGCCATCCCTTTTGAAATTGTTTTCATAAGCAAAGATTTTCAGGCTTCTCTCCCTTTCATTTTTCAGGCCAAATCCATACACTCTTTGGCCTTTGAAAACCCGTTCCGTGAAAAGCCCCTGGTATGGAACGCTGATCGTGTCGAGGATCGTGCTGATCAGCGTACTTTTCCCCACACCTTTTTCACCGGTCAGCAAAATATTTTCAGACAGAAAATCCACTAGTTTATCGGTTCCTGTAATGCATGTTTATCCTTTGCCGGCGTTCTTTTCAGGATGCCCCGGCTCTCAAGTTTTTCGACAAAGTTTAAGCTTGCCGTTGCTGCCGCCGCACCGATGCCTCCATGTAAAACAAAAAGCACAATAAAGATGATAAAACCAAGGCTCTCATTCAGTCCCAAAATTCTGCTGCCGGAAGAAACAATTTTGGCATATACAGCGACGATTTTCCAGCCGCCGAGTAAACCCTGGGTGAGAAATGGATGAAAAAGAGAGTAGCAGATAACCAATGCGCCTGCCAGAGCATATCTTTTTCTTGATGGCCATCTTGTCCAGATAATCGATTCAAACAAAATTGTCTCAATAAAAATACCGAGAACAGGATAAAAAGCAATGCCGCCTATAAACAAGAATTTTATAAACCCCGCTGAAAAAGCGAGGAAAAAGCTCGAGCCGCGAATGCCGGTAAAGTACCTGCCTGCAATTAAAAACAAAATGCCGACAGACATCATTAACGCGCCGGTAAAAGGTATGGAAAGAGCGTGCAACGTGGTGCCGACTTGTGTTTCCAGTATTCCCCAGGAAGCCCCCAGAATAGCTAAAAGGGCAAAGTTTCGAGTCATCATTTCTCCTTTCCAAACACGGGAGGCCTGACCGTTTCCCGTCAAACCCTATCGGCTCACTACTCGTGGGAAAATTCCTTTAGAGTAAGAGCTCGGAGAGGTTGTTAAATTTGCTGCGTACTAGTTCTCATTTATTGCTAGTCGTTAGTAGAGCGATTCTTGATTACCGTTGCCTGTATTGCTGTTATAAAAATGTCATGTGTGATTTTCTTCCTACGGATTGCCCTTTTCAACGTTTACCAAACCTTTGGAGGTTTGGTAAACGTATTGACAATAAACCGCCGGCAAGCGCTTTTAAAAGTTGCTCGACTGTAATTCGCAATCCTTTTCAATCAGATAATATCAGCTTTAATTATTCCTTCCCTGTGAATATTTTTCAAGGAACCCGTTTTTAATGACAACGCTTTTGTTGCTGCGGTTAGTTACCGCAGCATTTTTGGTTAAATAGGGCATCGCTTTAAATAAACAGCATCACGGTTGATAAAATCGAGTTTATAGTTCTTGTTCTTCAGATCGAGGTTTTCACGTTTATTTTATGATTCAGATTCCAGCTAACCAACAAGGCAATTGATAATAAATATAAAAGAAGAAATGCACCGAGCATTTTAAAAGAAAATATCCCGGCGCGTTCAATCCCGGCAGCAATGATCACCCAAACCGTCAGTATCCTGCCGGCAAGATGCAGCATCTGCGCATACGTACCCGGACCTTCCCTGAAGGCATCGATGATGATTCCAACGCCGCCACCCAGAAGCATTAACAGGAAAAGGGAAATAAAAGTCACCAGTATCAAAAATGTGTTGAGGAAAAATTTGCCCGGACGATAATATTTTTCAAATTTATCATGAATCTTTTTGCCGCTGATTGTTTCAGGTGGATCATCACTGCTGATATTTTTCGTTTTAAAAGTTTTGATGCTCTTTTCCGTTCGGTACAATAACAGATCATTGGAAATCCATATCGATCGGGGCGCACAGGATAAGAACTCGGTGCTGTCGGTATAGGTGTCAAAGATAAGCCAGATGTTATCCCGCAGGCGAATCCGGGTCGGCAGTTTTCCATCCAGGGTGATGCCTTTAGAGTGCACTATTATTTCAGGGAGCGGGGCGTCAAATGCTTTTCGATACAACTCGACCGTGGATAGCAGACTGCGCATAGCCGGGTGCTCCCAGACGAAAAAGATGACCAGGACGTTGATGAGTAACAAAGAAAGGGTAATAAGTTTTTTATACTGTTTTGAATGCATTGATCGTTGAATTTTTATTTACCTTTACTGTCATTGCGAGGAGCGCAGCGACGAAGCAATCTCCTGCTTTGACACCCGGAGCCCTGACGGGCATCCGAGGTCTTGAGTTTCTTTAGGGAGCCAAACTGTTATACTGCACTCCCTGCCGGGGTTCTGCCATCCAGGGGGCGACGGATTCACGCCATTTCAAATAGTGCGGCGTTTTTTTATGTGCCGCGGCTGCTTCTTCCGTTTCGTACGCTTCATACAAAAGAAAGCGAGACGGGTCTTCCTTGCTTTGCAAAACATCAAAGCGCAGGTTTCCCGGCTCCTGCACCGAGCCGTTATGATTCGCAATTGTGGCAGAGATAAAATCCTCAATATTTTCATCTTTGACATGAACAAAAACGGTTGTCGCAATCATGATTTGTCCTCCCATAAGGAATCAATAATTCTTCAATTTCTCATCACCCCGCAAAACCCGTAAAACTCCGGCAGCCATTGCTTCCATTTCCAACTCTCCTGCAAAGATAAAGATCGATGCGATAAAATCAATTCTTTTTTTAATTTCCGCCATCAAGCGCTTTGAATTCGCCAATCCACCGGAGAGCACAATCCCATCCACTTGGCCGCAAAGCACGCTGGCCATGGCAGCAATTTCTTTGGCGATCTGATAGGCCATGGCATTAAATACTTCCAAAGCCTTATCATCACCCTTTTCAATCCGGCTTTCGATTTCTCTGACATCGCTTGTACCCAGGTAAGCCTCGAGGCCCCCTTCTCCCATGACCATGCGCTTCATTTGCTGCTGATCGTATTGTCCTGAAAAACACAGCTCGATGAATGGCTTCAAGGGCAGGCCGCCGGTTCTTTCGGGCGAAAACGGGCCGTCGCTGGAAGCGTCATTCACATCAATGACTTTGCCGCCTTGCACAGGGGCGACAGATATTCCTCCGCCAAGATGGGCAACGACAAAATTGCATCGATCGATCTTTTTACCGATTTTTTCAGCAGCCCATATCGCAGAAGCGCGCAAATTCAGAGCATGCGAAAGCGAGCGGCGGAGAATCAAGGGATGCCCGGAATAGCGGGCAAGCGGATTGAATTCATCGACAGAAACCGGATCGACAACATAAGCGGGGCAGTTATACCGACGTGCGATTTCGTCCGCAAGGGCGCAGCCCAGGTTTGAGACATGTTCACCCTGGATGCCCTTTCTGGCATCGTCAATCATTGCATCGTCGACGAGGTAGGTCCCGCGGCTGAGAGGTTTGAGCAGCCCTCCTCTTCCGACCACGGCAGAAAGTTTTTCAAACTTTTCGGCATTTTTCCGCAAAAATGCATTGATCGAGTTAATACGAAAATCGAATTGCTCCCAAAGGCCGGCAAACGAGGAAATGATTTTACTTTCATGTTGTATATTTTCCTGAGCGATTATGCGCGAATTTTTAAAAAGAGCAACTTTTGTCGAAGTCGAACCGGGATTGATGGCGAGAATTAAAAATGATGATGATTGCATTTAATATCTCCTGTTTCAAATCCAAAGGACACTGAAATGAACTCGAACAGAAACAAATGAGTACTAGTTCACCACA
>JAACEJ010000325.1 GCA_011682565.1 Actinomycetota bacterium
GAGCATTGGTGTTGTGTTCTTTTTAAAGCAAGAATAACAAAAGCTGGGGGAGCTTTATTTTCCCGGGGATGAAATAATCTATTGATAAGGGTTTGTTTTATGGCAAAAACTGAAATACAACCAACCGTCACGTTTGACCAGGTTGATCATATCGCGCGCAATCTTGATTATGATCCGTTCATCATTTTGGGCCCACATGAAATAAAAATCGGCACCCGAAAAAAATGGGTCATTCGTGCATGGCTTCCCGATGCCAAAGAGGTGTTTGTAAGGGAACCGGAGAGCAAAACAGAGTTTCCCATGCAATCGGTTCACAACCAGCATTTTTTTGAGGTCGTTATTCCGCACTGGAAAAAGTTGAAAAACTATCAACTTCACATTATCGCAGAAAATGGACATGAGCGTTTTGTGCACGACCCCTATTTTTTCCTTCCACAAATTAGTAATGAAGATTTGTATTTATTCGGTATGGGTGATCATCACAAAATTTATGAAAAGCTGGGCGCTCATTTGACAAATGTCGATGGTGTTGTCGGTGTTCATTTTGCAGTGTGGGCGCCAAATGCCCGCAATGTAAGCGTGGTAGGTGATTTCAATCAATGGCACGGCGGCAAACACCAGATGCGGGTTCTGGGATCTTCCGGTGTGTGGGAGCTTTTTATCCCCGAAATTGCTGCAGGTGAAACGTATAAATTCGAAATTAAGGACCAGGCCGGTAATATTTTATTGAAAGCAGACCCTTTTGGGTTTGAAAGTGAAGTGCGCCCGAAAACCGCTTCTATCGTTGCCGATATCAATCACCATGAGTGGAATGACGCGCAATGGATGGAAGCGCGCCGCCACACCGATCCGCTTAAGCAGCCTGTTTCGGTTTATGAAGTTCATCTCGGTTCCTGGAAACGCAAAGGTGAAAACGAGAGTAAGTACCTGACATACGAAGAGTTGGCCCATCAATTGGCAGATTATGTAAAAAAATTGGGATATACACACATTGAACTGCTGCCCATTGCAGAGCATCCGCTTGACGCCTCCTGGGGTTACCAGGTTACGGGTTACTTTGCTCCAACTTCGCGATTTGGGTCCGCCGAAAGTTTTCAGTATTTTGTTGATTATTTTCACCAGAACGGAATTGGTGTCATCGTCGATTGGGTACCGGCGCATTTCCCCAAAGACGCACACGGTCTGGCACGATTTGATGGATCACATCTTTACGAACATGCTGATCCCCGAAAAGGCGAGCACGAGGAGTGGGGAACACTTGTTTTTAATTATGGCCGAAACGAGGTGAGGAATTTTCTCATTGCCAATGCATTATTTTGGTTTGACAAATATCATATCGATGGTATTCGTGTCGATGCCGTGGCGTCTATGCTCTATCTCGATTATTCGCGCAAAGAAGGAGAGTGGGTGCCCAATCAGTTTGGTGGAAGAGAAAATCTTGAAGCCATTAGTTTTATAAAGAGAATGAATGAGCTCGTGTTCGGCTATTTCCCTGGCGTTCTTAGCATCGCCGAAGAATCCACGGCCTGGCCGGGGGTTTCGCGTCCCACTTATTTAGGGGGATTGGGTTTCAATATTAAATGGAACATGGGCTGGATGCATGATTTTCTCACCTATTTTTCCAAAGACCCGGTTCACCGCAAATACCATCACAATATGATCACTTTTGCGCTGCTTTATGCATTCCACGAAAATTTTATGCTTGTTCTAAGCCATGATGAAGTCGTGCATGGTAAACGTGCGCTGCTCGACAAAATGCCCGGAGACTTTTGGCAAAGATTTGCCAACTTGCGCACATTGTTTGGTTTTATGTTTGGCCATCCCGGGAAAAAACTCCTTTTTATGGGCGCGGAGTTTGGGCAATGGCAGGAATGGCAGGAGGACAAAAGTCTGGACTGGCATTTATTGGATTATGAACCGCATCAGAAATTACAAGCGCTTGTCAGAGATTTGAATCATCTCTATTCCAGCGAACCTGCATTGCACGCTCTTGATTTTGATTCCGTGGGTTTTGAATGGATTGACTTTTTGGATTCTGAAAATTCAATTATCTCTTTTCTGCGCAAGTCTAAAGAGCCAAAAGATATGCTCATATTTGTCTGCAATTTTACACCCGTTTATCGTGAAAATTATCGCGTCGGTGTACCGTTTTTAGCGCATTATAAAGAAATATTGAACACTGATTCTTCGATTTATTGGGGCAGCAATAAAGGCAATTTTGGCGGTCTGGACAGTGATCCAATCCCATGGCACTGCCGGCCCTTTTCCCTGAATCTGAAAATCCCGCCTTTAGCGACGATTGTTTTTAAGCCGGAGTGGGAGGATTCTGAAAAAGATTGATTTTAATTATCAGAGTTTGCGTTAAAAGATTGCATAATCTGATTAAAATAAAGTTACGTTATATTCAATATCTCATCGCCGGGATGCATACCGCTATAATCATTTTTCATCAAAAAGATACTTTATCAACGCATCCCCTTCCGAAAAATCCGGAATCAAAATATCACAATTAGCACTGGTCAGGCGTTTGATTTTCGCTTCGTTCCAGCCGTGACCAACCACTTCGTCGGAAGCGACGCCCACGGCAATGGCGCCATTATCCTTCGCATTACGGATTTCCACAGGGCCATCTCCAAAAACAACCAGTTCGGAACCATGGAGATCATTTTCGGAAAGAATTTGTTTAATGACTTTGTCTTTGGAATATTCTTCAACAGAGCCAATAGCTCCATAAATACCGCCTTTGAAATATTGCGCGGCCGTCACTTTTGCGGATTCGTTTCTCACGTCATGCTGATCCGTGCCGCTGGCGAGGTACATTGTCAGACCCCGGTCATACAGCTTTTTGCAAAAATCCAGGGCGCCGCGCAGCGTGTAATCATACAGCGTTTTTTCCCCTCTTTCAAGTTGAGAAATTCTTTCATTCACCGGAACCATTAAGCGATCATTATAAATCTTTTTGTAGCCTTTTGCATCCAGTATCTTTTCTTTTGGAACCATGCCGTGTTTTTCGACCAGCTTGACCAAACCTTCCATCTGCAAAATGGTTTGAATACCGGTGGTCTCATCTATAAAGCGTTTGACTTTATCAATTATTTCCGGCGTCGGCTTGTGGTCGCCGCAAATACTTTCCACCATCACCGGTTCCATGATTTTTTCCCAACCCTCGCGGAGGATCGAGACGGTACCGTCAAAATCAAATATGACGTATTTAATTCTTCCTCGCTCAATTTTATCATTGTAAATCCGAATGTCCGTCCCGGGAAGCGTGTACATCTAGTTTTCTCCTTTTTCAAAATGCAGTTTCAGTGTGATAATTTTTTTTGCCTTTATTTCAAATATAGTTTTTTCATTCTGAACCTCGGGAGGATTGATCTCCAAAGGCTCTTCATTTAAATTAACATAGCCGACATGAGATAGCTTTGCGGATGTTTTTATAATTGTTTCAACAGAGCGGTTTGTTGGATTGAACAAGCGCAAAATAATACCGTCATTTTTTTCTGCTTGCTTTAATCCGGAAAGAGCAATGTCTTCCGGTTCGATACTAAAGAAGCTTTTTTCTTTTGGCAAATAACCCTCGTGTCTGCCTGCCTGTGCCGGTTGCAGCGGAAGATTGAAAACTTCAGCCTGATGAATCACCTTCCCAGTGTCCCAGTTTCCTTTGTGCGGATAAATAAAGTAGCGAAACTCGTGCTCGCCCGGTGATTGAGACCCTGTCATTTCGGGGTGGCGTTCCCAGCGCCAGGCAACCGTGGTTAATGCGACTTCGAATGCCCGCAACAATGTCAGGCCGATTGTGCGCGTCTCGTCATCGGTGGCTTCATATTCACATAGTCCGTCATTGATGATCGCCAGGCCAACTTTTTCGTCGCTCAAATCCACAAAACGCTGATGTGGATGTGTCGGGTTCCAGGTATTTCGCCAGGGGCTGTCTTTTCCACGATCGATTGGCCGCTCGACAACATCGAACGGTTCTTCCGCACAGGAGACAGCAGCGTTTAAAAACGTTGGAAACATCGCACGCAAACGGTGATCTTGGCACTCATTTGTAAAAACGGTTTTGATTGCAACGCCTCGGGCATATTGGGTCAGCGTTATTATTGAAGAAACGATCAGATCACGCATCTCTTGCGAACGGCCGGCGTCGTCACCTTCCGCATCGAGTCGGCGAACGTCATCGCTTTCGCCTTCCTGCAACTGATATGGTACTTTCATTTTATGCGTAACGCGAAAACTCGCCAGAAACGGGCCGGATTCCAGCAGTTCAATTAGCGGAGAATCATTCAACGTGTCGATGACGCGGTCAAGAGCGGGAGGAACGTGCCGCCAGGCGTGCCCGGCCTCGCCATCGTTCTGAAAGTAATGCAGGCCGGAAAAAGTGTGTGCGTTTTCTTTATCCGTTATGTCCAGTGTTCCGTTGCTATTGATCTGTATTTTGATAAATTGATTTTCCATAGTATGAGGAGCAGTGACCAGTGAACCCACTGGCCTTGAGAACGAATCACTGGGGCGGAGAAGAAAAGATTTATATCCCAATGAAGGGACATCTTTGACCGGCAAATGAATTTGTGCGCGCAGGGAATGCATTTCCATTGTCGCGTCGCCCAGGTGGCGGACAATGGCAGGATGCTCAGATCGACTAACTTCCTGGAATTCCACGATGGTTTGGGTTGAAGCATCGACCAACTGATACTGTTGATTACTGTGTTTAAAAGGGATATCAATGAAAAGCGTAAGCACATCATTTCGTCGGAAATGAGACGGATTAAAAATTGTCAGGGCAATGTCATTGTCCCCTAAATCTGAATTGTCGATCTGCATCTGCACCTGTCCGAGCGATCGCCGGTAAACACCGGCCGAAATATTCCGGCATTGGTCAAGGCGATTGTGCATATCGTTTTCAATTTGATCGACTCCGGTGCCGGCAATGCTGTCGTGCGGGTGACATTTGAGCAAATATTTCCATGCCATGTCGAGCAAAGTTTTCGGATATGCATTGCCCAGCAAAGTCGAAATAACTGCAAAAGGTTCGGCACGGCGCTGCAA
>JAACEJ010000326.1 GCA_011682565.1 Actinomycetota bacterium
TTTCTTGCAAAGATGTTCCCGGCGGTGTGCGGTAATCTAAAATAAATGTGCCTTCATCCATTTCGGGCAAAAATCCGCTGGGAAGCCCTTTGTATAGAAAATAGCTCAAAATAAAAAGCATGGCTGCCAGCCCAAAAACCACATATTTTCGTCTGAAAAGAAAAGTCAAGACGAATTCATAGTAATGGTGTAAAAGCGCAAACAATCTGCCGGGTTTTTCCTGTTTCTCGGCATCTTTTCTCGAAATATAACGATGAGAAAGTATAGGAATAAAAAACATAGATAACAACATGGAAACCAACAGACTGACGGCCATGGTTAAAGATAAAGATTTAAAAAATGCGCCCGTTACTCCGGACAGGAAAGCCAGAGGTGCAAATACCACAATTGTGCTAAAGGATGAACCCAGAATAGGATGTAAAATTTCCTTTAAAGAAGCATGCACAGCTTCGTTTGGTGTTTGCCGGCGTAAAGCCAAATGCCGAATAATATTTTCGACAACGACGATGGCATCATCAATTACAAGTCCGATCGCTGCGGCAATACCGCCCAACGTCATGATGTTAAAACTCATGTTCAAAGCATTCATCAAAAGAATTGTTATGGCGATAGATAACGGAACATCCAGGGAAGCGATGAGTGTGATTTTCCAGTTCCTCAAAAAAGCAAAAAGAATAATGACTGCCAGAAATATTCCAACAATAATGCTGTCACGGACATTCTTCATGCTTTCCACAATCAAATCCGATTGATCGTAAAATTTGGAAAGTGCAATATCGCCGGGAATGCGGTCTTGCATGGAGGCTAAAGTTTTTTTAATCTCGGTGTCTATTTTGACTGTATTGCCGCCGGGCTGCTGATAAACATTTAATAGGGTAAACAGTGGGATTCATCCGCCGAACACGAAACTGAAAGCCGGCGGGCAATCCGCTTCTGATCTGGTTGACGGCATTATTAACCAGCAATTCCGCCTTGATCATATCCGTATTCCAGTGGAAGTTGATGGAAAGTTCTGTGGTGCCACGACTGGTTGTTGAGCGGACAGTAAGCACATCCGCTATTGAATTAACAGCTTCTTCCAATTTACGGGTGACCGTTATCATCATGCGATCCGCAGGCATATCACCGGCATCGGCAGAAACGACTATGCGAGGAAAGGCGACGTTTGGGAACAGTGCAACCGGCAGTTTAAATGCGCTAAACAAACCGGCAATGGACAAAATAGCAACCAGAAAAATAATGGATTTGGTATGATTCCGCATGATTTTACCGATATCCATAGAACGTCCTCATTTTTGAATACTAACCTGCATTCCTTCTTTTAATTCATAATTGCCCAGGTAAACTAGCTGATCACCTTTTTGAATACCTTTTATTATTTGAACCGCTTTGTCATTTTGGAAGCCTGTTTCTACGTGGACTTTTTTTGCTTTTTGTTTGTCTATAATAAAGACATAAAAACCATTCTTATCTTTCAATATCGCAGACCTGGGAACGACTAGGGAATTCCTGATGTTTTTCACGATAATTCGTGCTTCGGCAAACATACCCGGCTGAAGAATTCCATCCTGATTACTCAAATCGATCCAGATATGAACTAACTGCGTGGCAGGATCAATTTCTTTATTTATTCTGACCACTTTACCGGCAAAGTTGCGTTGATCAGGTAAATTCGGGATGGTTATATCAGCAGTTTGCTCCGCCTTGATTTTGCCGATGTCTTCTATTTCGATACCGATGCGTGCTATCAACTTTTTGATATTGACAATTCTCAGAATCTCCTGCGATGGATCGGCAATTTGTCCCACGGCGCCTTCCACATTACTCACATAACCGTCGATCGGAGAGCGGATGTTGCTGTTTTGTTTGGCATAGTCCAGGGAACGTTGCTGAATTTCATAGTCAGCTTTTGCAAGATGGTATTCTGTTTGTGCTTGTTCGTATTTTACTCCTGGAATGACACCATTCTCAAATAATTTTTTTGCTCGCTGCAAATTTAATTTAGCCTGCTCCAGACTCACGCGTGCCTTTTCAACCGCCACATCTATAGATTGATCGCGTTGAAGTTTGACGACCAATTGCCCTTTTTGAACACCTTCTCCCGGTTTTACCGGGATTGCTTCTATCCGCATGGGATAAACCGGAGAAATTCTTACATCATTTTGTGGATATGGTTGGATGGCCCCATGACCTTCAACGACTTCCGAAATTACCTGAACCCTGGCCGGAACCACCTTTACCGGCGCAATGACCTGGGAATAACTCAGACTGCATATACCGATTAACGAAAAAAACAAAATATTTCTCACTCGAGCCATGAAAAATCCTCCTTCAGCTTCCCCATACTGCGATACAACCTGGCTTTGGCCACGTAAAAGGCATAAAGAGCTTGATAATATTTGACCTGTGTTTCGGTAAGCAACTTTTGCGTATTGATGACATCCAGGTTGGTTACGGTGCCCTCCTGATAACCGATTTTTGCCATCCTGACCGCTTCAGTCGCATCTTGTTCACTTTCCTGCATGGCCTGCATCTGCTGCAATTGAATCTTGCATTCCCGATATGAATTAATAACTTGCTGCTTAATCTGCTTTAGCAAACGACGGTATAGAGCTTCGGTCTGTTGATAGCGAATGCCTGCAATTTGCTGATCCAGGTGGATGCTTCCCCAATGCCACAGGGGCATGCGTAAAGTAAGATAAACCTGCCATCCCTTGTTTACGGATCGAATGGGCTCCGCTGTATCCCAGCCATAATAAACGCCGGCATTTGCCGATGGTAAATGCCGCAGGCGGATGAAGCGTTTCCGATAAGCAAATCGTTTTTTCTCCAATTCGGCTGCTTTGAGTTCAGGCCGATTTTTCAGAGCTATTTTCAAATAAGCAGGCAACGAGTCCAAATGAGTTGTTTTAATCGATATATCTGCCAGAGCAAGAGAGTCTTCAATCGCAAATCCTGTTAATTCTTTGATGTGATTCAGCGCTGCCAGATAATCTTTTTGCGCTTTCAAGAGCATATTTTTCTGCAAGAGATATTCAACTCTGGATTTTTTAACATCCAGTTCCGGGACAACGCCATTCTCATACAGGAATTTACTCTGGTCGTATAGAATTTTAAAAGCATCTAAATTCTTTTTGTAAACGGTGATATCATCTCTATTCTGCAAAGCAGTAAAATATGCCTCGACCACTTGCAGCAAAACATCCTGCATTGCCTGAGAATAAAGCAGCTCTTGCTTTTGCTGTTCGATGTGATTATTTAAAATATTCATAACATTGTCTGCATTAAAAATAGGTTGCTGCAAAGACAACCAGGCGTTCCTTTCAAACAGAGCATTTGCCGCAACAAAATCAGGCGTTCCATTTCGCGCAGACGATTTGATAACACCAGCTTCCACATCAGCCCGGGGAAACATTTGTGAAACTGACTGCCACCACCGATATTTTGCAATTCGTTTTTCGTTGCGTTGCACCTGAATATCGGCATTCTTTTTCAATGCAATCTCCATGAGCTCCTGCAAGTCCAGGTGTTTTTGCTGCGACACAGCAGCATCGGGATAATGGAAAAAATATATGAACAATATTAGAAAATAAATTTTCCCGAACCTCATTCTTCTCTCCGGCTTCTGTAATCCGAAAGTAAATATAGTAACTCTCAAGAAACTTAAATTTCCAGACCTCAAAGGTTTCCGAGACCTTTGAGGTCTCTCCCAATAAACCTGTGACCCAAACAATATTTTTTTCACAAGATGTGAAAGCCATGCTTTGTCAGTAGCAGATTCCCATCTTTGATGAGACCTATGCCCGGAGCGTAGATTTTATATTCCTGTGCATCCGCTTCCATGGGTGTGGTTTCTTCGGTCTTGAGACAATTTTTGAAATTCCCTGCAGGCGTCTGCAAAACTGCCTCTGTATCCACGATCTCTGCTCTGTCCATGGCAATACCCGGAGCCACTTCCTGGTAATAGCGTGCACCCAACAGGACGCTCCCGGGCATCATCAACCCGGCATGATTTTTTTCATCAGCCTTCCAGCCGCCTTCGTGCCCCACCACCTTGCCGTTTTTATAAATATCCACGTCTTCGCCAAAATAAAAAACATCTTGTGTCTTTTTGTCAATGGCGAAAAAGTTCCTGGAAACTTCAATCAATTGACCGTTTGCCATTTCTCTTTCTTCCACAACTCTGGTCTTTACATCCCCGATTTTCTGCGTTTCATCCAAAACAGAAATAACCAGTTTGACCTTATCTTTCCCCTCTGTTCCTTCCAGGATCAACTGATAGCCCGGCTGTAAAATGAAGAACCTGTTTTTACCGGTCGAAGAAAATTGGCACTGTTTCAGGTCGAACGATTTTGTCCAAGTTTCAGCTTTCTCTACGCCTTCTCCATGTTCATCGCGTTCTTTTTCCTCTTTTTCCTTTTCTTCGCTTTTGATTTCCTTTTTAACGACTTTGCCGTTCTCACCCATCACCACTTCCATGTCGGTTTCATCCTTTCCCAGTTTCACTTCGAAAACCGTTGGCTTGCCGACTTTTTCGGTTTTTTCAGCGACTGTTAGTTTATAATCGCCAAATTGAGTCCTCAATGTGGCGAGCACCTGTGCGGGTAATTCGTCTTTGGAAAGGGTGGACTCGGTTTCCAACCATTTTCCGTCGACATCAAAATTAGCGGTCATCTCTTTGCCGTTCATTTCGAATTCCGCTTCAAATTCTGTGTCGGATTCTTTTCCCCATTCTACGTCTTTGGCGGCCGGAAACCTGGTCTGAAAAGCGGTTTTCACTTTTTCGGGCACTTTGGTTTGTGCACAGGCAACCAAACTAGTAAAGATAACAGCGGAAACGAATGCAATTACGGTTCTCATGATAATCTCCTTTTTTTTTTGCGTAATTTTTTGTAATTAAAATGATCAATTTACAAACCGCAGAGAACGCTCCGCGGTTTTAGGGGTTGAAATGTAACAAATGTTTGTCATTGCGAGGAGTGAGGAACGAACGACGAAGCAATCTCATAACTGCCTGTTAAGCATGAGATTGCTTCGCTC
>JAACEJ010000327.1 GCA_011682565.1 Actinomycetota bacterium
TGCAATATATAAATACCACTCGCCAATCCATGTGCATCCCACGATATTTGATGCCTTCCGGAATTTTGAGATTTATTAACCAGCACTTTAGTTTCCCGTCCATCAATATTATAAATACCTAACCTGACAAAACCGGTTTTCTCCAGATCATACTGAATGTTTGTCGTCGAATTAAATGGATTTGGATAGGCGGAATAGAGTCTGAAATGTATAGCCTTCACTGGCCTCATCGCAACATCCGTTGGTTCATTCAGAAAAGTAGGTAAGAAATTAAGCAGCTTAAAAGAATAGGACGTATTAAACGTGGGCGGTGCCGTTCTTTCATAGCCGATGTAAAGCACCCCATAATGTGACTGCCGATGTTGGACAATCTCGGGGTTTTGCGAAAAAATCATAGTCCATAATGCATTTCTGAGACGTATCAAATCCGGATTATATTTGCTCCAAAAACAATAGCCACCCGTAATCAGGGAAATTGACTGATCATAAGGCGCATAGGCAAAGCCTACCCGGCCACTATAATTTACGCGATACCAGCCGTTTGTACCGTCCATGAAATTGGTAAAAAGTGGCTTTTCAAAATCCCTGTTAAAGGTCCCGTACGCAACCTGGTTACTGAGTTTTGTCATTACTTCATCATCGGGAAAAGTTTGTCCTACTGCATCCCTGTTCTCATGCAGTGATTCAAAAACATGAACAAAACGCCGCGCATGGCTGATATCCCAACCGACGTTTTTAGCCCTTGCAGCATCGCTTGGCTGAGGAAACGTTGCTCCACTATAACCGGTATAAGCATGGTCCGGGTGATCATCCCATGCACCAAGGTCAAAGTTTAGCCCGATGACGGGATTATTATTAAAATCCAACAGTTGACTCTCGGTCAATCGGCTTTGAAGCAGATCATTGCCAAGTTGAACATAATCCAAAAACCGCTGTTTTTTATCTGCATCAAGGGGTACCAGAGTCGGATCTTTCTCATGAGCAGCGATCATCTCCACAACACCGGCCAGAATCCACATATCCGTGTCCGTAACCGAATTGCAGTAGGAAAAATCATGATCGGTGCCGAATTCGCGGTTCAGGCGTTTTTCCATAAATTCATAATGATTGAAAAGCCCTTTATTGCATGCCCAACCGTTGACCTGGAATACGCCTTGATCGCTAAATATCCATCGCCACAGATGATCTTTAAGAATCACTGTCGGATAAAAAGCGAGCAGATCATTCATGTTTTGCGTTCTGTCCGCCGGATCAATATCGAGAAAAACATTGATGGTCTTTGAAAGAAGATATATAAATTGCGAAACGCTTAGGATAGTCTCATGGCCATCGCCGGTAAGCCACATTTTTGCGGGTGCATCAAGCGGAACAGCATAATAATGCCCATCAATATAAACCTGGTACTGGTTTGTGGATTGCAAATAAGAATAAGGAATCAGATAAATGGCTGCAAGATCATCGAGAATTTGATTATTCCGCTTTTGTGAAGCCCAGATCAAAAGGTTGTTGGTCAATCCCTGGGTAGTATACAAAATTTGCTGATTGTGCGCCTGGAGACCAGCATGCATTCGGTCGACAAAATACTGCTTCCGATGCTGCCAGATTGTATCGATCATCGCCTCCACCACCTGTGGTGTCGGCTCTGATTTCCAATGCTGCCCCTCGGTTGTTTTTTGCAGAGAAATCCCATCTCGCGCAAAGGCAAATTCGGCGATTATTGTAATTATGAAAAATAATGATTTCGTTTTCCAAAAGTTAGCCATAGCGAATTCCAAATAATTTTTTATTATTGTCAACTATTTTATCAGCAATGCCTTTACAAACTCATCCCCCTTTAAAAGACCGAAAAACCCATTCACCACACTTTGCTCATTATATTGCAAAACATCATCAGGCTTTTCGTCCGGGTGATATATAAGAAACGGAACCGGATCGCGTGTGTGGGTTCTGATGTCACACGGCGTCGGATGATCGGGAAGGATAGCGATCGCGACGTCATCCTGCATTTTTGCTGTTTCTTGCAAAACGAATTTCACCACACGCTCATCGAGATATTCAATCGTCTTTATCTTTAACTCGGCATCCCCCTCATGTCCGGCTTCATCGCTGGCTTCAATATGCAAATACACAAAATCATGATTTTGCAAGGCGTCAACCGCTGCTTTGGCTTTGCCCTCGTAATTTGTATTGTACAATCCGGTTGTTCCTTCCACTTTTATTGCATCCAGACCAGCGTAAACTCCAATGCCGTAAATCAAATCGACAGCAGAGATAACGGCGCCGCTCACCCCATACAACTCGTGCAATGTTTTCATCTTTGGTTTAAAGCCCGGCGACCACGGCCAAATCGAGTTGGCCGGGTCTTTGCTCTCTTCCATTCGTCTTTGATTGACGGGATGTTTCGGTAAAATCTCCTGGGATTTCAAAATCAATTCATTCAACAAATCAGCAGTATACCTGCTTTTTTCATTTTTCGGTTTGATCAAAACGTTTCTAAACGGCGTGCCCGGAACGTCGTGCGGCGGTGTGCAGTCAAGACCCTTTTCGCCATTTTTCACAATCAGCAGATGCCGGTAGCTCACGCCCCTATAAAAGGTAATTGTTTCATCGCCAAGTTCTTTGTTGAGAAAATCAATGAGTTGATGTGCTTCCTCGTTGCCGATATGTCCCGCAGAGTGGTTTTTTATTTCGTCATTCTCAATACAGATCAAATTACAGCGAAGAGCAAGATCACTGTCTTCAAGTTCGACGCCCATACTCGCGGCTTCGAGAACACCGCGTCCTTCAAACACCCGGTGAACGTCATATCCTAAAACACCAAGATTTGCTACAGCGCTGCCGGGAGACATATCCGCTGGTACTGTGACGAGTCGTCCGGTGCGGCTTTTTACACACAAAGCATCAATGTGCGGTGTATGTGCGGCCATAAGCGGCGTTTTATTTCCTAAACAAGCAACGGGATTATCCGCCATCCCATCGCCGAGTATAACCAAATACTTCAATATTGCCTCTTTAAAAATTCGCGAAAATCCTCATAATTGTTTCCCATTTTAACAAATGCTTCCTGCTTTTTCTCGACCTCAGCGAGACTGTCCGGCAACTCTGGGTCGACAGAAAGAATCTCGCGAATTTGTTCCGGGAACTTGGCCGGATGGGCTGTCTCTAAAGTAACACAAACCTGATCTTTTGTATCATCAGTTTTATTCTCTTCAAGATAGCGCTGTAATCCGGTCCAGGCCACTGCGCCATGCGGTTCGAGTAAAAGCCGGTGCTTGTCAAACGCCTCTTTGATGGTTTCCCGGGTTTCGTCGTTCGTTACGCTGGTCGAATAAATTTCCTTGCGCATGAGTTCCTGATGAGGGGGCGTGAGAACATTTCCTTTCTCATCCATGACGCCGCCGTACAAAGCGAATACACGGGACATGTTGCTGGGATGGCCCACGTTCATGGCGCTGGAAATGCAGTTGATCGATGGAACGATAATTTTGTATGTGCCGGTTTGCATAAATTTCGGAAATGCGTCATTTTCGTTGGTGGCGATGATGAATTTTTTCACCGGCAATCCCATTTTCATTGCCAAAAGACCGCCCATCATGTCGCCAAAGTTACCGGAGGGCACAGAGAAAATGGTACTTTTGTTCTTTGCCAGCCGTGAAAAAGCGTAAAAATAATAAACCGATTGCGGCAGCAGCCTGCCGACGTTGATGGAATTTGCAGAGGACAGATTCAGCGTTGTCAGTTCCGGATCGGCAAATGCTCGTTTCACAAAAGCTTGGCAGTCGTCAAATTTGCCATCCAGGGCAATGATTTGCGTATTTTGGCCGAGCGTCGTCATTTGCTTGCGCTGGCGTGCGGACACTTCTTTTTCCGGGAAAAGCACAACGACGTGGATATTCTCCAGCCCGTAAAATGCATTAGCAATCGCGCTGCCGGTATCCCCTGATGTTGCCGTCAAAATTAACAAGCTGCGGTTTTCCTGCTTTAAAAAATATTGCATCATCCGGCCCATCATTCGCGCAGCAAAATCTTTAAAAGATGCCGTAGGCCCGTGATCCAGACGCATGACATATTTGCCTTCGTAAACCTGTTCCAGGGGAATGCTGAAATCATACGCATCCTGAGCCAAAGCCATCAATGTTTTATCGGGAATTTGTTCATGCAAAAATTTGCGCAGAACAGTAAAAGCAATTTCATAATAGGGCATATCGGAAAACATCTGAATTTCATTGGCGGATATTGGCGGAATTTTTTTGGGCATGTACAACCCGCGATCAGATGCCAGGCCTTGTAAAAGCGCTTCACGAAACGTCACGGGTTTGGTTTGCAGATTTGTTGAATAATATAAAACAGAATTTATCATTATTTTCTCTGAGAATAGTTCGTAATTTCTTTGATACCACTGCATATTGATTTACTTTTTAGTAACCTCCCGCAGGTTATTAAATCAACAGGATCTAGGCTACAAAGATAAAATTACACATTATCCTGCTCAAAATCAAGTTGCAGAAAGACATGGCCATTTTACCTGCTGAAATTGCCTTGGTTGATAATCTACAAAATCAGCAGTATGTCACAACTGTTATGGGAACAATTGACAAGTGCCGGAGATTCGTCAAAGAGCAACGAACCTGATTTTATATGAGAAACTTGACGACGATATATTGCCATGCCCAGCCTGTCCCTTTAGGGAATGCTTTTATCGGGCATCCATTTCATCGGCATTTGATGGATTTCCGCTAAGAACATGCGGGAATGACACTCCTGGTTTATTGAGAATTTCAAGTTTCCTGAAAGACTTGATCTGCAAGTTGTTTGATGGATTCATAGATAAAACTCCATTTTTGCCAACCAGCTTTCGGCCTCCGGCGGCTCCGGAGGACAAAGATTATGCGTGGTTACATAAGAACAAGATTGTTATCACTACAGCGCAACTTTACTATTATGCCATTAAGAATAATTTCTTATATTATGCCTCGAGAGGTAGATGAGAGAGAAAGGAGAAGCAATTTTTGAAATTTCCACTCATCCTCCGAGGCA
>JAACEJ010000328.1 GCA_011682565.1 Actinomycetota bacterium
GTATTCCTTCATAAATCAAAAATCATAAATCCTTGTTCGAAAATCAATCCTTTAATTATCAAATGAATATAGAGGTGAACGATTACATATAAACGAGGTTATCTTACCCCCCGGCATTTTTCCAGTCCGCATAAATATCCAGGCCCTTTATCGTTTCATTGGCTTTCAAACTGATTCGTCCTGGCTGACCGGGATTATTGGGGTCTTTATAAACACCGAGAACACGGAAATCAGTGAGGCTAGCTTTCTCAGGTAGCCAAAAAACGGCAATATATTTGACTTGACCATGTTGAAGTGGTAATCGATAGTGATATGGATTTGAATCAATGCTAAAGTCGATAGATTTAAGCCACAAAAGGTATTGTACATTGCCTTTCGGTTCAAGAACATAAGCTGCTACGGCAGTTGCCAAAGTATTCGGTGGAAAGGGACCATTAAAATATATCGTTCCTTCAATAGCCGCATCACGCTCGACAACTGTCCAATCTGCATAAAGTGTGACGTTTGCCTCCGGCTTATCCGGAGTAATATTGAAACCAAGCGGCAAAAGATTATTATTCAAATCAAGAGGTAATGCCAACACATCAGCAAGATTGGATTTGGTCTCATTGCCATACCACCACAAACTGATAGAATCATAGTGTCCGAAAGGCAGAGCCATTTCTGTATAAACAGTGTCTTGGCTTATTGGAAGACTGTTAGAACTATTGAATAGTTCATTAATTGCGTGTGGCGGAAAATGCGGAGCTACGATTAAATAAATTCCTTGTGTGCTCGCTGGCGCTTTTCCTCGGAGAAAATATATTGTTACATTAACCTTTCCGGGTAATGGAGAAATCCCGTGGTTCATTTTACAATTGAGAACTGTAAGAATAAAAAGTAAAAATATGACGAGATGTTTATTTTTCATTGGGCCGCCAAAAGAGTGTGATTTAAAACCAAGATAGAACCTTCGCAAGGTACTAATCCGGACAAGCCGAAAAAAAACACAGAAAAGAATTTAACGCTGAGAACGCCGAGTTCGCAGAGAAAAATTAGGTTATTAAACAATAAAAATCTCTGCGCCTCCGCGTTTAGTTTTTTCTCGTTTTAATGCTGGATATCTTTTGTCACAATTAAACCTGCACTGGCAGGAACTACATAAAAAGTTGGATTCTAAAAACAGACATTATGAATTTTTAAATTACAATAAATTATCAGATGCTGATAAAAATACTTTGCCATTTTAGGACACAATTTCACTCGCAAACGACTATCTCACCAAAATCAACTTTTTCATCGCCGAATAGTTTTTTGTTCTCATTTCGTAGAAATAAATTCCGGACGGCACTTCTGCATTTTGGTTAGTCAATCCGCTCCAGTGGATTTGATGAGAACCTTTGCTCATCATTCCGTTGACCAGTGTGGCTACGGTTCTTCCGTTTACGTCGATGATTCGAATAGAAACTTTTGACCGTTGTGGCAGATTGAAACGAATCAGCGTTGAATTGTTAAAAGGATTCGGATAGTTCTGATACAGCTCATAATTTTCAAGCACCCCGATTTCTGCTTTTTCTTTCACACTAGTGGGAAACGATATGGCCGTCGGTTTGGCTTGCACCGGATTTCCAGCGTAATAGGCGAGTTGTTCAGCGAAGGATTTGTCCTTGTTTTTTTCTACAAAATACGCGATGAAACCCAATTCTAAACTTATACTATCTTTGTCCACAGGGGGGCTTTGAAAGAGTATACCCTGGTCCCCGAAAGAAAGACTGTCACCTGTGTCACCACCAGGTATAGTTGTGTCGTCACCTTGGCCTCCTTCGTTGTTATCATAATAATATAATTTTATGTCTTGCCAAGAAACGTCCTTAAATGTCACATAGCTGAACAGCGTACCCTGTTTTCCTGTAGTCATCATCCATTCCTTTATGGGAGTGTCGACTGTTTTGTTTACTACGTCTGGTACGCCATCGATGACTATCCCATCATTATATTTATTGAAAAACTTCATTCCGATCGCATTCGCATTAAAATCCCACGACTGTCTTATTAAATCAAGAAGTACAAGAACATCAGTGTCTTTGCCGAAAGTGTTTTTAAGAGATGCGGAGTCAAGTTTTGCTCCTCCCTCCAATGTGCCGTTAAAGGGATAAAACTTGGTCACAACAGGAAATGCAGCTTGATCAATGATTATATCTGCAATCCGGAGTGCCTCGTTTGCTTCGCGGACAATACGAATAACAGGGTCTTTTGTAAAGTGGAAGTCGGGATAAAGATAAAGATTATCACGCTCATTTGCGCTTGGATTGCCATTTAAGCCGATAGGTAATGTACCAAAACCAAAATTGAAAAGACCATTAGCCCTAATTTTTTGCGTGTCAAAAATATCCACGCCGGAACCGAGCGGCGGCTTGATGATAATATCGTTTATCAGGCCGTTATCCCAACTGAGGCGCAGGGAATAGTTTTTGGTGTCAACTACCTGGTTTGTCGAATCGAAAGAAAATTCATAGGGTTTGGGAACCGCATCGGTAATGGTGGTGGAGCGGAAAAGGTAACCGTACGCTTTTTTGTTTGCATCGTTGGGATCGGCGATTTCGATTTCCAAACGGGTGTTGCCTTTGGCTTCGGCATTGTCGATCCACACATAATCCGGCGCCTGATCTCCCAGGTCTCGAATCATAAAAGCCAGCTCATCGTGATCGGTCAGAATGCCGTCGTGGTTGCTGATGTTTATTGAATCAATAGTTGCCCATTCCGGGGGAATGAAATAATACCATCGTTTTCGATTGGTTTCGGGCACCGGACCAAATGTTCGCTCATCGATCTGGAACGGCATCATTCGCCAGGCTTGTGTTGCTTCATCATAAGCGTACATGTAAATTTCATTCACCGGCACATTATAAAACGATTTTAATACACTGCCTTTTAGTACGACCGGTTCGTAAACGCGTTCCCGGTACAATTTATCCGCTTGTGCAAAAGTCGCTGCAAGCAGAGAAAACACCAGGACGATCATAATTGTTGACAATTTTGTGTTGTTCATTTTGGCACCCTCATTATTTTAATTATTTATACTAACAATAATTTATGGGAATTGCTTCCACACAGTTTCAAAAATCTTGCCATTTCTGAAAAAAATTATCGATTTCTTGCATCCACCGGGCTGTTTGCTACCTCGATTTTTCCATCGTTGCTGATAATTGAAAAAGACTCCCATAAATTAACCGTTGGACAAACATGCCGCGGAGCAACAAGAATGTAATCACCAATATCGCATTTGGAGTGTTTTGGAAAACCGACCACAGTGTGTTCCTCGCTCCAACTCAAAGCTTTCATTCCATCCACGCTGAAAACCTCGATCGGTCCCTGATCCACAGCCCAGCGTTTGTGGCCGAGATTGAGGGTGGCCCTGTCGTAAGCGGGCTTGTCTATGATTTGCGCCAGAATGCAGGCTGCCACTTCGAAGGTACCGGGCATCAGGCTGTTGTATTTCGTATCAAAATAAATCCAGGTCCCGGGAGACAGGTAAAGTTCGCTATCCAGGTCGATTTTAGACAGAATCTCCAGGTCTTCAAGAAACCCCGGGGTGCCGCCGATGACCGTTTTTTCAACCCGGATCGAATTGTGCTCAAATTGTTCTAATACATGTAACAGGTTGTCTATGCTCCGCGCAGCGGTTATTTGACGTTCTTTAATGGTTTGAAAATGATTGTGGCCGTCATACGCATGTAATCCGGCAAATCGAAATTTTCCGTCGCTGGGAATTGAGCGGTAAAAGGAAAAAGCGTTATCAACAGAAAGGCCGGTTCGCCCCATACCAACATCAAGATCAAGAAAATAGTTCCAGAAAATATCGTATTTTTGCGCGACGCTATGCAAAATTTTCGCATGGACAGGAGGCCCAATTTGCACGTAAAATTTAATGTGATCATTCTGCTTAACCAATTCGGCCAAACGGGCTGCCGTGTGATCCAGCAAAGGATAAGAGACAAATATCTTTTTGGCGCCGGCAGTAACCAGCATATCGACCTCATTTGGCGTTGCTTTGAAAAAACCGACGCCGGCGTTGATGAGTTGTTGCGTTACCCAAATCGATTTGTGTGTTTTAACATGGGGACAAAGTAAACTCAATTCGTATGAAGGCTTGACGGCTTTGAGCAGTTGCCCCATTTTCGTGATATTATTATTCAGACGATCATGAAACAACAGCAAGCGAGGCGTGGCAATCTGCTGCGGTTCGGCAATTATATATGGCTCTGTGGAAATATTACTTAAATGAAAATCCATCTTTCAATCCTTGGAATCGTATGTTGTTTTCGGACACAGATCAGCGCAGATTTTCGCTGATTTTAATTATAGCGGTGAAATATTTTGAATACTGTTTTATCCACGACGAGGACCCTTTGTATGCGTTAGCTTATGGGTGCCTACCATTCTCATGCAGCATGTGCTTCCTATTCATTTTTATTATCTGCGTGAATCTGCAAATATCTGTGTCCAAAAAATTATATAGGTTCGATTTGTCGAAAAAAATGGCTTCTACATGACAGCATCTTTGTATTATTGTTTTATCCAGGACAATGAACCCTTGCGAGAGTTATCATATACTTTCCGTTTGATTTCCGGCTCAGGGCCATAGTTGAGAAGCAAGCCGACCTCATGAATAGTCGATTTCAAATAACTTAATAATTGTGCTTCATGGTCTTCAACGAGTTCACGTTTAGCTTTGGTTTCAACTATTACTTTTTGTCCGATAAGCAAATCTGCATAAAATTCGCCAGCTATCTCACCTTCATAGTACACATTAATTTCGGCTTCCCGTATTGCTTCTATTCCCATTTTTCGGAGTTCAATTGCTAAAGCATTGGCATAAACTTTTTCCCGGAATCCATATCCCAGTGTATTATAAACTTTGTAAAACGCTTTGATTATAAGATTTGTCAAGTCTGAATGTTTGTAATCTTTATCCATTTTTGTGCCTCCCGTTATTTAATTTGTAATACTGCATGATTCAGCATCCTTGAAATAATTTCAAACTGTAATTTTTT
>JAACEJ010000329.1 GCA_011682565.1 Actinomycetota bacterium
ACTTGCGCTAACAAAAAAGAGCAAGATAAAAAAGGCCAGCGCCGGCACGCCTTCCGCCCAAAACATCCATCGCCAATTGTTCGTGCCCAGATCGACCAGCAAATAATTGGAGAAAAATGCCGTTAGTGCACCGATAACAATGGCCAATTGAGTTATCGCTACCAGTCGTCCCCTGATTTTTGCCGGTGAAATTTCAGAAATATACATCGGAGACATAACCGAAGCGCCGCCAACAGCCAGTCCGCCGATAAATCTGAAAATAACAAAAACAGTCAAAGACCTGGCGGCTCCGCTCCCTATTGCAGAAATTAAGAAAAGGGCAGCCATTGCCTTTAATACATTTCGTCGACCAAAGATATCTCCGGGCTTGCCCACGGAAATGGCGCCGATTACACAACCCACCAATGCCGAACTCACCGCATAACCAAGCAACGTATTGCTTAGATTGAAATATTTTGTAATAAATGGGATCGTACCGGAAATAACGGACATGTCGAAACCGAATAAGAATCCGCCAAGTGCGGCGATAAAACTGTACATGAATAATATTTTTTTCATTGACCGGTACCTTTAGTCTTTCGCTGTGTAACTGCCTGTGATTAATTAAAAAGTATAATCCATAAAAGTCTGATACATGGCTTGAATGTTTTGTAAAGGGATATCCGGCCCAATTTCGCCACATGCAATGATACCTCCTTTTGACGTTCCCAGATGATCGAACATATCGAGGATATGGCCTCTGACCTCCTGGGGTGTAGCAAAAGGCATTATTTTTTGGCGGTCCAGGTCGGTGCGGAAGCATACCTTACCGGCGAATTCTTTTTTTAACACATCAAGCCCAATGACCGTGGCCTGACAGTTTAGCACATCAACACCAATATCCAGCAAGTCCGGAATTATTTCGAGAATCTGTCCGTCGGAATGGAAATGAACATCCAATCCCGCGGATTTTACTTTTTCAAACATTTTTTTGTAAACCGGCTTGAAAAGATCACGCCATATTTGCGGAGAAATCAGGAGAGCATTTTGGCCGCCCCAATCATCGGCAAAATGCAGACCGTCATATTCGTATTCCAGCCATCGGTCGATCCATTTCAGATTAAACTCGAGGAGATCATCAACAAGCCGGAATAATTCTTTTGGACGGGTAGCCAAATCCATGAGCAAGTTTTCCATGCCCCGGAGCTGCTGCATTTGCTCAAAGAATGTAATCCATGCTCCCCGTGCATAATAATTTTCATTTTTGCCGGCCATGTGTCCGCTGTACTGGCGTGCTTTCGGGGGGCCGGCGCCAAAAACAGGCCATTGGTAATCGTCATACTTGTTCCAATCGGAAAAGGGAAACTCGACAGGAATGCCGCACATACCTTCCATCTCCACACTCCACAGGGTTCCAAAGTCATCATAGTTTTTTCCTGCTTTATAGAGCGCCGGATAATTTTCCCTTTTCATATCCGGCAGATAGCTCCAGCCGAAATCTTCGTGCACAGATGCCAGAATTTCATTCAGCGCCTCACCGTATTTCAATTGCGCTGCCGGAAGAATGGCATGAGAAATGGGCACACGATCAGGATTTTGAAATTTGATTGCTCTTTGAACACGTTCTCTGCTTTTCATTGGAACCTTTCTTCGTTCGGGAACTCATTTGGTGGAAATAAGATCATGTGACGCGCATATCTAAACATACAGCTATTTAGTGTCTGTCCGAAAACGGGTATTTTTACGTAATGCAGACTTTCTGCAAAATAAACAAGGATAAATCATTTTTTTGTTCACTTCACTCATTGAAGTGGAGGTCGACGTTACGATTCAACTGACTTTCCGTACAGGCGCTAATTATTAATAATGATTATTTTATTAGCTCAGCAAATTTGCAGTAAGCAGAATAAAACTCAACATGAAAAAGGCAAAGAAATTACCGGCATTAAAAAACCAACAGAGATGTAACTGAACACGTCGTGTCATTCAGGAGGAATCTTGTCGGGAAAGCGCTGGAATTAGAATTTTCATTATTTAATCGTCTGGCCAACAAGATTCTTACTGAATGACACGAGTTGGATTGGCATTGTACAGTTGGCAGTATGACAAGCCCACAAGATATGCTTTCTTTATGCAGAGAACGACGAGCAGGCTCTGCGATCAGTTATACAAGGATGTCTATATTCTTGAATTATTTGGAATTAATTGAGCTTTTACTGAGCTAAATGAGCAATCATTTTATTAATTATCTTCAGGCACAATAATTCCGGCATACCGTCCGAGCCAATAGGGCAGCAAATAAATGTAACCCGGATATTCCCTGCGCCCGCCTTCGCCGCCGTCCAGGGTAAATTCGTTACTGTTGTGCAAATGCAGGGGGCGTTCATCCGGGGGAAGCACCTCTTTTGTCGTCTGGCCGCGAAAATTCGACGGTATTTTCTCAATGTCCTGGCGCATACTGTTCTTTACGTTCCAGGCGATCAAATCCATGGGAAAATTTTGTAACGTCCAAATCGACTCTTTCAGATCAAATTTTTCGGCGCCGGTCAGTGCGGCATAGATGAAATTGTATAACGCCTTCTTTTCCGGACGTTCATATTGCCAGTGATCTTTGATAATCTCATTGTACTTTTGTTTCATCTTTTCAGTAAAAGCGTATTTTGACAATCCGAAATAGTTGAGGAAATACATTTCGTCGTCGGAGTGATTCCAGCCATCGGTGAGAAAATTGCCTTCCACCGTGCCGATGACCGACATGGGACGAATAGCATTTTCAAAATAGCCGTATTTGTCGATAAGCTCGAACGCCTTGGTTTTATATATTTCTTTACCGGTAAAATGGTAAGCAATCTGCATAAAACTGAGAATTAACTGCGAGTTCAGTTTGCGGTCGCCAACCTGAATGGGGAAACTGTTGACATAATCCGGATTCCAGCGCCCCCAGCGCGTCGGTTTACCGTCCCAGTCGATGAGGTAGAAATTGTTGTTCACAATATAACTCGCCTGGCGGTCGATTTCGTTAATCGCTCTTTTGCGCCACGCTTTGTCCGGCGCAATTTCGGCGAACAAAGCGTAAACGAAAAAGTGCCCGTCCGATTCGTCGCTGCTGGTCGTGGATTTCCAGCGCCAGCGGCCGTCAGGCGTTAATCGCCAGATGCTGCCGCCGTCGGATGCATCTTTGTCGAGATCGGCAATGTTGTAGCCGTTGTATTCAAAAGAGCGCGAAGGAAAGCCGGGCAGCGGATTGATCGAATCAAGGCGCTCCATGGCTTCAAAGGCCTCGTAGGCGTTTTGCAGGGCGTCGTTTGATTTTGTTACGGCATAGCGGAAAAGCTCACCGGCCAGGTACATGGATGTCCACAAGCCGTCATTGTCCGTATCGATGAGCGTATAGCTGGAAAGATCACCCGGCGTTTTCAGAATGACTTCGGAATTAAAGCCGTAGCGAATGTGTCGCAGGCGCTGAATCTTTTGGTAATGCGCCGCCTTGTCGGCCAGGGTCATCAGTTTAAAATGGATTCGGCTGAGTCCTTCGTTGCTCAAAATGAGCACACTGTTATCCGGCCCCGGCTCGATGCTGATGACGTCATCTCCGGCCAGCCAGCGATACGAAGCATAATAATCGTATTTGCCGTCTTTTCTCAGTTTGAAAGCGCCTTTTGTGCTGCCGAACCACAAATCGCCGCGAATTTCTTTCACGCAGGTAATCTCCGGCCAGGGTACTTTTTGCATCAATGGCGTACGTTGCGAAAACGAGGCGGCATCAACAGAGAAATAGCCGTTTTTCGTGCCGACTATTATTTCCGCATTGTTTTTTGCCAGAGTAAAACTTGTAAAATCCCGGCCCGTAATTCTTTTCTCAAATTTATTTTCTTTTTTATGAGGCGAAAATGTGTACAGGTTTTTTTGCGTGAGAATGACAAATTGCTGATGAAGAGAGTCGCAAGCAATCTGCACGATTTTTTCACCAGGCAAATTTTTACTCCACACTTTTTTGTTTCCCTTTTGCAAAACCAATTTCGAATCGGAAGCGATCATAAAGGGAAAGTCTTTGGAAAAGGCAAATAACCGTGCATCCGGCAGATTGTGTTGCACATAAAATTTTCCGGCCCAGGCGTTACTCAAAACAGCCTTGTCCGTCAGATACATAAACTGCGATTTATGGATGACCATGTTGATGACGTTCATATCGTTGATGGGGCGGTAGGAAAGGTCGTCGACCAGCTTGCCGTCCCAGGGGTGCAGGACTTTTTCACGGCTCAGCACTTTGATGACCCCGTTGCGGTCGCTGACGGCAGTGACCGGATGCAAATTTTGGGATTTATCAATAAAGAACTTTTCGGCATAGTCTTGCCAAAAGGGTTTATCGATATATTGTGGCTGTTGCCTCGCCGTTGCAGCGATCACTAAAATTAAGAGAAGCGTAATCGAAAGAATAAATATTTTTCTCATAAATTCTCCTGTTCGTAGAATAGGCGTTATATTTTTATCTGTTTCATTTTCGATCTGTTCCGCAGGCGGGGCCTGTCCGGGTTAGGAATATGTTATTTACCTATTTGCTTTAAAAAATGAAAAAAATTCAAATAATCAGTCACCTGAATCTTTTTTTGATCCAACATTTGGTTCAGCGTTAAATTGACAAGATATCCTTTTTCCACATTATTTTTCTCTATAAAATAGGATAGCGCCTTTGTTCCGGCAGATTTTGCGAGCTTTTTGTATTTGATCTCAATCGGAATAATCTTGCTCTTTCGGATAATGAAATCAATTTCGCTGCCGGTTTTGGTTCTATAATAAAATATGTTTTCCCGTCCAACGGCATTTATCAATTCATTCAGCATAAAATTTTCAAACAATGCTCCGGAATCCATGCGAATGTCAGGGCTGTTAAAATTATGAACGACCTGATTTCTTACGCCTGTGTCAAAGAAAAAGATTTTTTTCATTTTCGATATTTGTGTGCGGATATTGGTATAATAAGGTGGAAGAACATAAATCAACGACGATAATATAAAATCCCCTAAATATTTCTCTACTTTTCTCCGC
>JAACEJ010000330.1 GCA_011682565.1 Actinomycetota bacterium
AATTTTTTCGAGTCGTTTCACTTGAACAGGCTGTCAGCGAAAAGTCCCGGGGAACAGTTGCCCCTAACACGGTTTGCCTTACTTTTGATGACGGTTATAAAGACAATTATGATTTTGCTTTTCCAATACTGAATAAATATCATCTACCCGCTACAATTTTCCTTACGACGGATTTTATTGGTCGGAATCGCATGCTTTGGCATGATCGCGTTCTCACCATCCTGGAAAAAACAAAAATAAAGCGTATTACTTTTGAAAAAGCCGGCCTTTTCGGGATCGATATCATGCGCACCGGGAGCAGAGCAAAGGTTGCATTCAAACTTCTCTCCTGGTTGAAAAAGTTTCCGCCAACTGTCCGGGATTCTCGTATTATAGAGATAGCCACAATTTGCGGAACCTCAGAACGACCTGCCCAAAGAATGATGTTAAATTGGGATGAGGTTAAAAAGATGCATCGCAATGAAATACATTTTGGTGCTCATACGAAATCACACCCCATACTTTCATTTTTAAGTAATGAAGAATTAAAAGATGAGATTGGCGGCTCAAAAAATGTTATCGAGGATAATCTCCAGACGCCTGTTTATTCTTTTGCTTATCCAAACGGAGGCAAGGGTGATTTTGATGCTTCTGCTAAAAACGCTTTAAAAAAAGCAGCATTTCAATGTGCGGTCAGTACCATCTACGGTTTTAATTCGGCCTCGCAGGACGCTTATGAACTGTTACGATGCTCACCGTGGGAACGCAACGAAAACAGATTTTTAGGCAGATTACTTTTTGAACAATTCATGGAATCCTGATGCCGGAAAATCTCGAACAGCTAAAAATACCGCTGGAAGATAAAATGTTTTGTGTGAGTCGATAAAATGCGCGACATTATCATCGTGTCAATTTATGCCGCAGCCCTGGGTTGGGCCATTTACAAGAAAAGTCCATTTATTGCGTTAATGGTCTATTTTTGGATCAGTTTTATGAATCCGCATCGCTACACCTGGGGATTCGCTTATAACTTGCCGCTTGCCATGGGCGCGGCAGCCGTAACATTTTTAATTTTGGCTATCGCATATAAGCAAATCAAATTTCCCCGGACAAGGGAAACATATTTCTTTCTCGCTATTTGGGCGTTTACTTTATTAACCACAATATTCTCCATGTATCCCGAGGAGGCCTGGCCCAGATGGATAATTCTGGCAAAAAGCTTTTTAATGATACTTGTTGCAATGCTTATTATCAACAATAAAGACAGGATAATCACCTTTCTTTTAGGTGTTGTTTTTTTTATTGGTCTTGTTGGAGTAAAGGGGGCCATTTTTGGTGTGCTTACGGGGGGAGAATATCGCGTGTGGGGACCGCCTGAATCTTTTATCGAGGATAACAACAGTGTCGGCTTGTGCATGGTCATGCTTATTCCGCTGTGCCTGTTCCTCAAGGATGTCGTACCTAAAAAATGGCAGTCGACAACACTTTTTGGAATTGCCGGTGCTCTGAGTGTTTCCGCCGTGCTGACTTATTCACGCGGTGCTCTTTTAGGGTTGGTTGCAGTGAGTATTTATTATTGGACTTTTTCCAGACACAAGATAAGGGTTGCAGCAGTCGGCATTATCGTCTTAATTATCGCTTTGCAGGTTTTACCGCAAAAATGGTTTAACCGTATGGATACAATCGAGGATTATGAAGAAGACAGATCTGCAAATATGCGGTTGAATTCGTGGACAATGTCATATTATATTGCTCGTAAAAATATATTAGGAGGCGGCTTTGCTTGTTTCACATTAGAAAACTATGATCGCTTTTCTCCAAATCCTGGTCTTGGACGCGCACACCAGGACGGGCAGATTGTCGGCAGCACGGCTCATAGTATTTACTTTCAGGTTTTGGCAACACAAGGATTTGGGGGATTATTACTGTACTTGACGGCACTTTTTTCTATGCTGTTTTCTTTACGGCGTGTAGATAGAATTGGCAAAATGGTTGAATCCGGGCAATGGGTATCCTCTGTAAGCAGAGGGCTTATTGGAAGTATTATAGGATTTATGGCCTCCGGTGCCTTCCTTTCATTGGCCTTTTTTGATTTATTTTGGGCCTTGTACGGAGCAGGAATCTGTTTGAAATCATTTGTCTTTTCAGGTGAATGGCTCCAGGATGATAAGAAAATATTGTTTGATAAATAATCCATTTGGGTATTATAAACATGAGAAATGAATCGGTTAAAATTAATTTTAAAAAAATTGCTTTTGTTTTTATAATTGCAGCATCTCTATTCATTTTATTTTTTAGCATAATTCCACGAAAGCCACGTTATTCTTTAAAAAAAGATTTAATATTTGAAAACGATCATGTTAAAGTTTTAAGAACCGGACAAATCAAGCTTTTATTTGCCAACTATTTAAAAGATGATAGAATCTATGCGACGGAAGATCATTTTGTTTTTTGCGGGAAAATTGAGGATGAAACATTTCATAGACTGGGACATTTTTCAAAGATAAACCCTGATCTGCAGGAAAGAGCGCGGGATTTTATTGGTCGTTTAAAAATATCGCGATTTTTCAGAAAAAATATTGTCGATAATCAAATAGTCGTTCTTGAAAGTGGTACAATTTTAGTTTTTTATGATCACATCTACCGTTCTACTGATGGAGGCCGTTCTTATCAATCCGTTTTTCAATTTGATAAAAATATTTTTAACCCTTTTCATGATGGAATAGCTGTCGACAATGAAGATACAATATATTTTGGAGAATACAACTGCAGTAAGCGTCCTCACAAGATTCGTATTTTCAAGGGTACCGCTGACGGGACAAAATGGGATGTCTGTTACGAGTTCCCGGCAGGTCAGATTTTCCATGTCCATTCGATCAAATACGATTCGTACAGAAACAGGCTATGGATATGTACAGGGGACAGGAATGAAGAGAGTCGTTTAATGTACACGGATGATAAATTTGATAATGTTAACATTTCGGGAAGCGGTGATCAAAATTGGAGGATTGTCTCTTTAATTATCGGAAAAGATTATTTGTTTTGGTGTTCTGATAATGACAGCCTGGGCTCAAATATTTATCGCTTCAACGTGAATATGAACCGTCGGGAAAAGTTATTTTTTGTTGGAAAACCAAGTTATTATTCGAAAAAATTAAGTGATGGTACACTGGCCATCAGCACAACCTATGAGCCTGAATCATCTTTTACTAAAGAAACTCGTCCGCATCCAACAACGGATATATGGATTTCAAGAAAAGGCTTGCACTGGTATAGAATATTAGAGTTGCCACATAAAAGCTTTCAGACGCCATTTGGTGAATCAAGATCATCAATAGTATTTCCATCCGGAGACTATAATGCTGAATCACTTTATTTCTCACCCCAGAATACTGTGAAACTTGACAAATCGCTCCAAAAGTTCAGTATCCAATGGAAACCGGATTCTACGGAAAACTAAGTCGTACGTTATTGCGAAGAGCGAAACGACAGTTTATTCCGAATTATCAGGGAAGCGCAATCTTTATAATTTACAAAAAGAATACAGTTTATGGCAGAATGGAACCATTCTTCGGATGAAAAATTTTACGACTATTATGCAAATGAAAGTCAAAGCGATAAAACGCTAACCAGGTTTCGCTCCGCTCAAAAAGCAATATTAAATCTTTGTGACGAAATAGCAAAGCCACAGGATAATCTGGCTGTAGCAGACATCGGCTGTGGCCCGGGAACGCAAGCCCTCATCTGGGCTAAGCGCGGTCACACAGTACACGGTCTGGACGTTAACCGGCCGCTGGTGACGTTGGCACAAGAAAGAGCCAGGGAGGCGGGCATGGGAATCGACTTTCGGGTCGGTTCGGCAACAGATTTGCCCTGGGAGGATGGAAGTATGGATGTGTGCATTGCCCTTGAGCTTATTGAACACATTGAAGACTGGCAAAAATGCCTGGACGAATTTACCCGAATTCTCCGGCCGGATGGAATTCTTTGCCTTTCGACAACCAACAAGCTTTGTCCTGTACAGGACGAGTTTAAACTGCCGCTTTTTGGCTGGTATCCTGATGTGCTGAAAAAGTATTACATAAAGCTTGCAATAAATTCAAAACCGGATTTGGTGAACTATGCGCACTATCCCGCAGTGAACTGGTTCAGTTTTTTCAGCCTGCGCGCAGATCTGCAAAAAAGGGGATTTAAAAGCTTTGACCGGTTCGATTTAATGGGATTGAACGATGCGGGAAAAATAAAAGAGATTATATCTTTTTCAGTTCGCAATGTACCCTTTCTTCAGGTTCTCGCACACATTTTTACTCAGGGAACATTTTTGCTCGCATATCGAAATTGAATAATTCACAACGAGTCAACATCAACCTTAAAGAACAGGCAACTGGTATGAAATATCTTAAAATAATTTCAATTGCAATCACTCTCTTATTTGTCTCCTGCAAGGGGCAGATCGCGAGTCCGATAAATCAAAACATAAAAGTTCTGAATTCATCTCAGAACACCATTATGGTCGGCCCCGGGAGAGATTATCTTACGCCGAGTGCAGCAGCACAAATAGCTGTCGATGGCGATCTGATTCAAATCGCAGCAGGTGTCTATTCCGGCGATGTTGTTGTCTGGCGCCAAAACAATTTAACAATCCGCGGCGTAGGTGGTCGTCCGCAAATAAAAGCCAATGGCACAAATGCTGAAGGCAAGGGCACCTGGATCATCAAAGGCGCGAACACAACAATCGAGAATATCGAATTTTCCGGTGCCACGGTTCCCGACCAGAACGGCGCTGCAATCCGGCAGGAGGGAGCGGGCTTGATCATCCGCCGTTGCTTCTTTCATGATAATGAAAACGGCGTCCTGACAGGAGGAAATCCGGCGAGCAATGTTTTAATCGAGTATTCGGAGTTTTATCACAATGGTTTTGGCGACGGTTACACGCACAACATGTACATCGGCGAGGTCAACAGTTTTACGCTTCGCTTTTGCTATAGTCATGGAGCAAAAATCGGCCATAATGTGAAAAGCAGGGCCA
>JAACEJ010000331.1 GCA_011682565.1 Actinomycetota bacterium
GAATCATCCGATACAATTTCCGCCGTTGCCGGATGAAGCTTTATATTTCAATAACGAGTGGAGTGAATTTACCTCCGCACAAAGTTCGGCTTATGCGATGAACATCGAAGCCGGACGCTTGGCGCGATTATACCAAACGGCTGAAAACATCCTTCTGCAAAATCTTCATAAAAATGTGAAAAATAAAATGAATTTAAGGGTGCTGCTTTCAGTCGTCCGCTTGTTCAAATTAAACACGGATCTCCTGAAAGTGCGATACAATCTGGCAGAAGCATTTAGTGCTGCAAGCGATTTTGCAAACGAAGGCAAGTTCTCCGGAGCGCTGGCAAAATCAGGCGCTGCGCAGAAAACATTAAAAGTCCTGATCGATGAAAAAAAGAAAACACAAGATTTTCTGGAAAAGACCTGGCAGGAAAATCAATATCCGCGCGACCGCAGTGACCTGGGCAGACCTATGCCATACTATGTTGATCGTGATCGTCTTCATTTTGCCGAACTGTCTGCAAATTACGATTACCTGTTTTGGATTGAAAAGACCATTAATTTGAATGCATACCTTGAGCGCTTGCAAAACGTGAGCAAAATCTACAAGGAAAATTCAAAACTGAGCGAGACTAAGACATGGCAAAATTTCAGGGCAGTGAATGACTAATTTTGCTGCATATATCACCTTTACGAAAGCTTTCTATCGCGATATATTTCGCACTTTGCTGATCGAGTTTCCTCGATGAGTTTAAACTCAGGAATGCAATAGCTTTCGTAAAGGTATCAAGTCAGCCATGTCATAAAATTTGCCATATAGAAATAATCTTTGTCAATCTGGCCAACGGCGGACAAGAGAAACAAAACCAATTATCCAGCATGTAATTTCTTAAAAAATAACAATCAAAATGTCCTTCTGAAATTTGGCACGTCATTTGTAGTCGTGCTGTGCGAAGTTGAGAGATTATGAGTAAACAGGATCAAGCAAAGATCCATGTCTTAAAACTCGAACTTAAAAAAAGGAGGACATAATCATGGCTGTCGTACGATGGAGACCTTTGCATGATTTAACCTCGATGCAAAGAGAGATGAATCGCTTATTTGACTCCTTTTTCAGTGATTCCGAGAATGAACCGGAATTTCTCGGCAACTGGAGTCCAAGCGTTGATGTAAAAGAAACTGCCGATGCAATTCAGATTACTGCCGATTTACCCGGACTGAAAAAAGATGATATTAAAATAACGTTGCGCGATAATACTTTGCAGATTTCCGGTGAAAAGAAAAAAGAAGAGGAAGATAAAAACGCCACGTATCATCGCGTTGAGCGGGTTTACGGAGCTTTCAGCAGGACATTTACCCTGCCTGCCATGGTCGATTCGTCAAAAATCAATGCGGTGTTTAAAGATGGCGAGCTTCGCTTAACGCTTCCCAAAGTCGAAGAAGCAAAACCCAAAGAAATCAGCATCAAAGCTGAATAATGTTCGTGATTCCGGCATTTCGGAATACGAAAAAAGGGCGCTTTTTAAATGAGGCGCCCTTTTTTTTATTTCCAATTAACGCCGACATCCGGGGCCTTTCGGGCACCCGGAGTCTTTGAAATTCGCATTTATCTTTCAAGCGAACGATACTTTTGCTGTTCCTGAAACGTTACCAGCGTTTTAGGCGGCACGGATGAAGTAATCCATGTGTTGGCACCAATAACCGAATCCTCGCCGATAATTGTTTCCCCGCCCAAAATTGTGGCTCCGGCATAAATCGTCACCCGGTCTTTTAAAGTGGGATGGCGTTTCCCACCTTTCACGATGCTCCCATCCGGATTTTTTGGAAAACTCAGCGCGCCCAGAGTTACGCCCTGATAAACCTTGACGTCATCTCCGATTTCCGTTGTCTCGCCAATAACAACACCCGTCGCATGGTCAATGAAAAAGCGTTTGCCAATCCTGGCACCGGGGTGAATGTCAACTCCCGTCCTTCTGTGTGCCCATTCCGACATAATCCGCGGGATCAGCGGAATTTCCATTTTGTATATCTCGTGGGCAATGCGGTGTGTTGCGATAGCGTAAACGAAAGGATAACATAAAATAACTTCTTCAGTACTTTCTGCCGCAGGATCGCCTTCGTAACCTGCACGAATATCCATTTTCAGCATCTGACGGATTTCCGGAATTGCTTCTGCTATTTTCAGGGCGGACTCTTCCGCGAATTTTTCACATGCTTCTTCACTGGAATCCTGAAATTTGCACGAGAACCTGCACGCGCGAGTAAACTCATCCATGCATTTAAGGAAGAGTGTGTCGATGGTTCTTTGTACAAAAAAAAGCATATTGGATCTGGCCGGGACCCTTTCTCCGAAATAGCCCGGCAGCAATATTTGCATAAAATCGTCCAGAATTTCAACGACGTTAGACACTGTCGGCAAATTGGAACCGTCAATCCGATTGATGCCACCGTATTTGTCATACGTAGCGACAATTTCACCGGATATTTTTATCAGATTTTTTGCGATTATAGGCATGGTTTCCTCATAAAAAATTGATTAATATTTTTAAACGAATCATATAGATGCAGCTGCTTCCGCATCCAACAACCAAAAGACATTTCCATTTGCAGGATTTATTCTGGCTGCGGGGAATCGAGTATTTTTCCTTACAAGAATATCCTGAACAACAGGCGCTTTACCTTTGCCCGATACGAGAAAAACTCTGGTCTCCGCAATGTTAATTAATGGATAGGTAAAAGTAATTCGCCAGGCCTGAAACTTTTCGACCCAATTCGCAGCAACAAGACGCTTTCGTTCTTCCAGTGCTTGCGTCCCCGGAAAAAGTGATGCGGTGTGGCCATCATCACCGAGACCGAGAAGCACGAGATCGAATCGTGGCGGACTGTTCCCAAAGTGATTCAGGATTTCTTTTTCATATAGCATCGCCGCCCGCCCGGCATCCGGTAAATTCGTCTGAACATAATGAATGTTTCCAGTCTCAACTTTCAACGGATCCAACAAATATCTTTTGGCCATACCGGCATTGCTGTCCGGATGTGAGAGGGGAACATAACGCTCGTCGCTCCAAAAAAAATGAACATTGCGCCAATCAAGCTGATCTTTAAAATTTTGCACCAGTTCCTTGTACATTATTTTCGGAGTAGAACCACCGGACAAAGCCACGGAGAAGCGACCGTTTTGCTTTATCGAATCCGTACCTATGCGAACAAATTGTTGTGCTGCATTTTTTCCCAGCTCGCTTTTATTTTGAAAAATGAAAGATTTGTTATTCATGGGCTCACCGTAATATTTTTTATTGATTTTTCCATGTGCAAAATATAGTATTTTATTGGGAAAAATCATCATGTTTTTAATACGCATTAGCAAGTTAATTTGCTACATTGAATTAATTATTCAAATAATTATGAAAGGAAACGCAGCATTGAATCGAAAAGTGTATATTCTTCTGTTTTTATTTTTGGCTTCATGTCTGACATTTGTGTACGCTTATCTTTACGAAACACATCACGTAGAAATCGAAACAGTTGAACTCACCTCAACAAAATTTTCGCAAAGTTTTTCCGGGCTGGATATTGTACATATTTCGGATTTGCATTTGAAAAAACTCTCGGGATATGAAGCGCACGTTGTCCGTCGTATCAACGCTTTGCAACCGGATATTATCGTCATTACCGGAGACTTTTTTCATTCGGCCAAAATTCTCGAGCATCCGCAAAAATCTGAATTCAAATCGGCACTGAAAAACATTTCGATTTTTGTATCATCGCTTCGGGCAAAAAAAGGCGTATATATTGTTCGCGGCAACAACGATTTCAGCAACGACAAAGAAGCGAGCAATATTTTTGTCGAACGAATGCGGGCATTGGGAGTAAATGTTCTCGCAAACTCAAAAACCGTCCTGCGCCAGGGAAATGAAAAGATCGCGTTTTTGGGAGTGGATTATCCTGAATTTTCCAAAGAAGAAAGAGCGGATTTTTATGTCAATGAAATCGGCGGAGAAAAATTCCTGCAATCAAATGCATCGAAAAAGAATTCGTATTCTCATTTTTTTGCAAATAAAAATGAAACATTCTGGCAAAATTATATTTATAGCGGAAAAATGTGCCTGACAAACGCAAAGCAGGGAGCAATCGGCATAACCTTTTATTCACAATTTAACAATGGACTGGATAAATTTTATCGCCTGCGACGAACCGCAAGCCGCCCGAGCTTTCATTTTTCACCACACGGCACCCGTTTGAGGAGCGATCATTTAGATACGGGCGTTATCCCGGAAGAAAATATATGGTATTATTTCAAAATCCAAATTGCGACCAATAGCGCCGGGGTGCGTATGCGCGCAAAAGTCTGGCAGGAGAGCAAACCTGGACCTGCGGAATGGCAGGCCACGGCATTTGATGACTCGCCGTCGAGATTGCAATCCGGGACGGTTGGTGTTTGGAGTGCAAAAGAGGGAAAGCACCGGTTCGACGATTTAACGGTTGTTTCTACTAATAATGACACGCTCCTGAATGAAAAATTTGCAACAACACAAAAAGGCCACGATCCTGCGAACTGGGTCGATTATAATTACAGCTATGAAGCCATTCCCGTGCTCATGCGCGATGTGCCCGATTCGTGTTATTCCATCCTGTTGGCGCATTCCCCGGACTATGTAAAATTTGCCGATCCGTGTCACGTTGACTTGGTCCTCAGCGGCCATACGCACGGGGGGCAAATTCGTCTGCCTTTTATTGGGCCATTAGTGGTCAGAATTGCTTTGGGAAGGAAATATGCCCAGGGGCTTCACCGCTTTGGCGACACAAATCTGTACGTCACCCGCGGCATTGGTACAGCGCTTGTACCGGTGAGATTTCTTTGTCCGCCGGAAATTACGCTAATAAAATTGCGATCCCGTAAGAAATGAAATCACACGTAAATTCCAGTGTACTTTCAGGCTAAGTGAATCTTTCGGTCAAGAATTGTTATCTGAAGGCGGCGGTGGAGACGGCGGTTTCGGAAGCTTGGGCTTTTCAGATATTTT
>JAACEJ010000332.1 GCA_011682565.1 Actinomycetota bacterium
AACGAGCTAGATGAGTACGCGAGCGGAGATGAGGGACTATGGGAGGGATTAACCGAGCATTGGGATATCATTAACCGGAAAGCGTGGGATGCATTGAACGGGGCTATTTTAAGCTTTCTTAATGAAAAACTCAAGGAACTTATCCAAGCTGAAATGGACAAAGAAGAAAGCGAGCCGTTAAAATGTACCGCCGAGGGTTGCGAGGAATTGCAAACGGATGATGAGTTTTGCGGAGATCACAAAGTAAAAGAATGCGATGGCGTTCATAAGAGTTGCGAGGACATTGTTAATTGTCCGGACTGCATAAAAAAACTTGATGAGATGGATCCAGAAAAGTCGCAAGCCAAGGACGCCAACGGAATATGAAAATCTACACAAAAATCACAAGCGAACGAGCGAGCAAAGGACAAGGCGGCAATGACTTTATTGACATTGAAGTCAAGGGTGAAGACGGGGAGAATATCCTTGAGTTAAACATAAAACCAGAAAACGATCAGCTAATTATATCCGGTTATGTTATCCACCAGCACCCGCAAGGGAAAAGGTGCGAGCAATATCTTAGGTATAAGGTTGACAAAACAAAAGGCAAAAAGCAAAAAATGGATTTGTAAAAATCCTATAAACGCAAAAAGCCGTGAAATGCCAGTTTTCACGGTTTTTTGTTTGCAGAAAACACCGGCGCGTTTTGGAATAAGGGCTTTTGTATTTTGGAATAAGGGCTTTTGTTGAGTGTTTTACTTTATTATTTTGTTAAATTATCAATATTGTTGATCTTTTAATGGCTTGAATATCCGAAAAATGTCCCCGTGCTTTTTGTACCGCATTTTACCCTTGACGAGGGGAAAAATAAAATGCAAAACAATTAACCGAAATGAGCGGGCGGAACAGCGAGAACATTACAAGCCATTAAAAGGCCCGCAATTTAGCCGGACCTTAACACTGCTTTCTAGTGGTGGTGTACATTAAAAATTTAATTAAGCGAAAAACATTATGGAAACATTACAATATGAGGAGCATCACATTAAGCGACATAATATGAACTACACAAAAATAACCCTTGGAGAATTGTTATCGCATGCAAACGAAACAATTAAAAGAAATGCGATGTCTATCCTAAAAACCTTACAAAAAGAAAAGGCATGCGAGAGGCACGGATTAACTTCGGTTGGAAATTGTATGCAATGCAATGAAAGACTCGGAATTGGACATAAAGCATATTAACACGCTTTCATCCTTGCGCTAACACGCAAGCAACAAAGCGCTATCAATACTAGAAATGATGGCGTTTTTTTGTTTGCAGAAAACACCGGCGCGTTTTGGAATAAGGGCTTTTGTAAAGTATTTCATAGTTGTGGAATATTTTTAAAGGCCGAACTATTATTAACGAAAAATAAAACAATGGAAACAAAAACATATATGATTCGGGGTAATGATGGAAAATGTTATGGGTATTTAAGTTGTTCTTGTCTCAAGAGCGCGCTTGATATGATTAGAGAGATGAGGGCTGATCCTAAGAAATGGTCGAACAATAGGAGGGGGAAATTACCGTCCAGTTTTGTTATTTACGAGAAAATTTATTCCGAGCCATTGCCAAAAAAAGAAAGAGAAAGGAAGCAGAGAAAGATTGATAATATGATAGGCGAGGTTTTGGTCAATTTGGAGATTATAACGCGCAAATATGGCAACTTTCTTGTTTCCCGAGCAAATGTTGCGAGCAGGCGTATTACAAGGTAATTAAAAATAAAACAATGGAAAAAGAAGAAAGATGGGCAAAATTTTATCGCGAGCATCCGGACTACACCACATTCAACCCCATAGACAAAGAAAGAGCCAAGGAGGCTGGAATAAGGGCAAAAATCAGGCGCGATAAAACAAACGCAATCAGAGAGAAAATATTCAAGCTAAGGATCGTGCGAGGAAAGTCATTAAGGTTTATTGCAGAGGAATTGGGAATGACCCACCAGGCTATTTGGTATCAAATATATAGGATTAAAAAAGATTGGAGGTTTAAGGATAGATTATTAGAACTTAATAAAAAATAATTATGGAAGCCCAAAAAAGTTCAGTCATTTTATTGACGGACGGAGAAAGCAAAAGAATAATAGGAATGGTAGCGCGGGACCCACATATCAAGGCGCAGGTATTTTTCAAGTGTGAGGAATATGATGAGGATGGTATTTTAGGCCTGCTTAATAACAAGACGGTCGAAATCGAACCAGACCAAGAACAAATGAATAAAATAAGGGGAGAATCTATTGAAGAATATGACACAAAATAACCTTAAATCAAAGGCCAGAGCATCTCGCTTTGAGCCCGGGAAAATCCAATGCCTCGAGTGTGGCGGATGGTATCATGTCCCATTGCGCCACGTCAGGCAAACCCACAGGATGACCGGACTCGAGTATAAAATAAAGCACGGGCTCGATAAGAAACGAGGGTTAATGTCAGATATTACACGAAAGGTTATGCATGACCACGCGTTCAAAACCGGCACGATTGAGAAACTTAAAAAGGCCGGGAAAAAGCATTGGTTTAAAAAAGGCGATAAGCAGATTGGCAGGTATAAGCGAAGCGCGCAGACAATGAAAAGATTGACCTTGCTCGGGATGACCGGGCCGCGGCCATCGCGCAAGCCACGGGTTGAAATAACTTGCGCTACTTGCGGGGAAAAAAAATCAATCAGAGCGTGCGAGGTCGGAAAAAATAACTACTGTAATCGTTCTTGTTCCACAGTGGCGAGGAATAAAGCTCAAAGGTTATCCACAACAGAGTTGTTGCTAAAATAATTTAAAAATGTTAGATTTAATTTATGAATTACAATATACAGGTAAATTTTAGAGACGGGGATATTGGGAATTATGTTTGTTGCTCTTTCCCTTCAACAGAAGATAGCCTTTTAAAATTAAGAATAAAAACATTTCCCGACTCAGAGCCTAACCCTGGCAGTGAGAGCACAGCGACTCAACAGGACAATGGCAACATAGTACTTATTATCCCAATGGGCGCTATTAAAATTATCAGTATAACTTAAAAAAAATGCTAAGAAGACAACTAAAATTTACAGAAGTTATGGCTAAAAAAGTTACAGAGATCCAAAACAAGTATGGGTTTCTGGACTTTAACGCGGCTGTTCATTACGCGGTGGCCCAAACTCACAAAACAGAATTCCGCGACTATGTAATGGCCAAACAGGAAAAAAGCAAGAAAGAGATTCCGGCTATTAAAAAACAAAAAAGCGACGCGCAAAAACTAATCTGCGATGAACTATCCGGAACAGTCTTAGAGGATGGTGGGGTGTTGTATTGTCAATACCACACATATAGCAGAAAAAACCGCTACGCTCAAAAAATTCCACTCTCTGATCTTTCGGAAAAGTTAGTTCCTTCACAGTTTTTGCCATCAAAGGAAGTTGTTAAAGAAATGCAAGCTAATGGAGAAATAAATTACAAAAATGAATAATTTAAAATCAATCAAAAGAAAGAAAAAACTGCGCGGCCGCGATATTGCGCAAAAAAATGAATTAGTCCGCAAACTACGGGATAATGCTCTTACCCGCGCGGAGGAGGTACTCGCTGACAGAAAACATCCTCTTTACCTTAAGGCTCAAATGATTAAGAATGGTTTGATTGCCAGAGCGGTAGCGCTTAAAGCGAAAAAGAGTGAGAAAAAAGAAGATTCCAAAATACTAAAGCCATACAAAATTCTAAAAATGGAAAAGAGGCTTGATTTATTGACTGCTGAACAAAATAAATACGACGAAGGAAGCGGAATGTTTAAACTCTTAGAAGGCAAAAGGTCGAAGCTTTCCAAGAGATTAAAAGATCACGAAGAAATAGTTTCCTCAACCCTGGGAAAAGGGTAATGTGGCGGTGTCTTAAGGCCCTTCATAAGCCAATATTATCACTGGTTAGATTAATAACCCGGCGAGAGGAATCACATAGTGGCTCGCCCTCAGGGTTGAGGAATTTATCAAATTTGAAATCCAAGCCGGCAAAGACATTTTATCAGCGTTTGATTTAGCAACTAATTAAGATTAAATATATGTTATTCAAAGAATACAAACGAAAAGTACTTTTAAGAAACCCAAAAGTTGCCCTAAGGTGGTTTGAATGGAAATTATGGCGATGGCTTACAAAAAGAGAAATTAAAAGAGCAGGAGTAGCTGAAACTAAAGAATGGGTAAACGATTTAGCAAATTAAGATTAAATATATGAGAGAAATAAAATTTAGAGGAAAATCATTAACACTAGATAATCGTTGGATATACGGGAGTTATCTTACCCGCATAAATAGTAGAGGTGGACAAGAACATTTAATCGTTGAACTGAATGGTAATGAATTCCCAATAGACATTAAAACACTCGGACAATTCACCGAACCCCACGACAAAAACGGAAAAGAAATTTACGAGGGGGACATAATGCAATACCGTGATGAACAAAAAAAAGAATATGGCGACAATTTCGTTGTGGCGAAAATGAACAATGATTATTTAATAGAAAATTGGACGATTGTCGGAAACATTTACGAGAACAAAGATTTATTAAAATGACCCCACTAATCATTATAGGAATTTTAATAGCAATAACCACCACCGCCCTCATCGCCCTAAAAGGCATAAATCAAGGGGCGGAGGATATGGAGTAATATGGAAAATAACAAAAAAAGATTACTTAAAGATTTACCTTTTGGAAACTTGAATAAAGATATTGTGTTGCACAAAGCCAATGACAGTTATCAAGTCAATGGTGGAGAAACTTATTATAGTAGCGGGGGTAACAGCAATAATGGCTGTGAAGTTTGCAATGAAAAAGAAAAAGAAATTATTGATATGATTTGGGATAATTCAGATTGGTTTGAAATTGCTGACTTGAAACACATAGATATTATTCCCAAAACAACAGAAATTATCATAAGATTTGAACCGATTGACATTGAAGATGTAGAAAGTTTTGCAAAAGGAATAATACATATTTTGCCCGAACTTGA
>JAACEJ010000333.1 GCA_011682565.1 Actinomycetota bacterium
TGAGTTCAACGGGAAACTGAGTTATGTTGGTAACGCTCCTGGGTATCATGTCAAGATTGAACCAAAACAATACGCCTATGGGGTACAAACCCAGAGGAAATTCATTGATGACAATCAGTGGGGCGTTCTCAGGAATACCGCTTCAGACATGACCAGGGCTTTGGGAAGAACCAAGGAAAAGTCACGGGCTGATATTTTTAATTATGCTTTCAGCGCAGCTTTTACCTATATGCAGAGTGAGGAAGGACTTTCACTTTGTAACGATTCCCATACCACAAAGTCAGGTACATCTACTGCATCCGGGTTTGATAATGCTGGCACTTCGCCGCTATCAAAAACGTCAGTAGCCGCAACATGGCTAAGCATGAGGGGTTTCCGTGATTCCATATCCGAAGGAATTGATATGGATGATAACTTTGCCCTAATAGTACCTGATGCGCTTGGAGATACAGCAGAGGAAATTGTTGGGACTGTAAAGGGATTGCACACCGCAGAAGGGACAGTGAATGTCCAGGAAGGGCGTTATAACGTTGAACGGTATATGCGCCTTGATGATACATCAACTACAAACTGGTTTATGGTCAATTGGACACTGATGAAAAAGTCTCTTTTGTGGATTAACCACACAGAGAACGAGTATAACAACACCGTTGATTTCGAGACCTTTTCACTAAAACATTCCATTTATGCCAGATGGGGAAATGGAACAAAAGATTGGCGTTGGATTTCAGGGCATTCAGTATAGCAAACAGGGGGTCTTAACCGGCCCCCATTAACAGGAGTATAAAAATGACAGAATATTCACATTTTGAAGATTCAATACCATGTGGAGCGTCTGGTATGGCTGTCGGGAGTGATGGTTCCGAGGTGTCTATTTCTGACAGTTCCGGGAATCTTGCTCAGGCAGGCACAACTATTACCGCAACCGCAGCAGAGCTTAACATACTTGATGGCGTGGTTAGCACAGCAGCAGAATTGGACAGTTTTCATTTAACTGTTGACATGACAGACATCAGTTCCGCTGGAAGCGTATGGGTTGTTTCGCCGTATGCAGCCACTATTGAAAAGCTTTACAGCGTAATAAGCGGCGCTATAACAATTGCCGATGCTGCTATTACAATGGAAATTGCCGGTGTTGCAGTAACGGGTGGTGCATTGACAATAGCATTCACTGGGAGTGCCGCTGGAACAGTTGACAGCACTACGCCTACAGCCGCAAACACGGTAACGGCTGCTCAGGCAATTGAAATCATAACAGATGGTGGATCAACAGATGTATCAAGGGCCACCTTCACGCTCGTAATGAAACGAACATAATCGTGCAACTGTAAGTGTTGTACCATTAAAGGAGCATAAAAATGTCAGAAATACAATTTTTCGGAAACGTGGACAAAAACGCCAAGGGCGAGATCGCTTCTGAGCTACCGGCTTGGTTCCATGATGTTCAACTGGAAATATTAATTGAGAGCATGAGGCGCAAAGAAAGACAGCTTGAAAGAGGGGAGGTTCCACCGGAACATGCTTTTATGGTTAAAAATGAAATTGAAAATGAAAAGAAGAAAATTACAGAAATTCAAATGTCAAAACCCACACTAAAGGGTGGTCAAAAAGATATGGTATACAAGGAATATACAAGCCTTGCAGGACAAATATCGGACACCATGCCTACCGTAAGGGAAGATAGGAGAGGATTTGTAAACCCCAGGGAAGAATTAAAGCGGTTAAAAACACGCCACATTAATATTTCTGACAAGATGGCAAATGCCTGTGGGGTTAAGCCGGTCAGAGGCAAAATAACAGGAGACCAGGCCGCTAAATGCTATCGGATGATGGGCAAAGTCCTTGGTGAAAATACCACAATTGAGAAATTAAGGCGTGAAGGCAGGAGCGAATCCTACCGGAACATGGAAGATTTAACCGAAAAGATTTTAAAAAAGGTAGCCGGATAAAATGGATGGTGCAGATTTAACCAGAAGGTTGTCGCAACTGTTAAATGAGGATTCCGATTCAGGTTGGCTTGATTCGAGGACCACGTATGATTTTTTATATGAAGCAGCGTTAGCCTTTGTGGACAGAACGCATTGCTTAAAAACAACACAATCAATAACGACGGTCGCCGATACAGCATCATACAATCTGAACCCGGATTTCTTGAAACTTTATCTTCGAGACGGATCTGAAAACTTAATAATTAAATACAATAATGGGAATGATTCTTTTCTGACATGGAAGGACTATGAAGACATTGTATACGGAAACGAAACTACTTCTGTTTCCGTACCGAGTAACTTTGCGGTAATAGATGCGGCATTATTGCCACAAGTTACGGGGACTGCCACATCAACCGGAACCGCCACGGGTGGGTTGAGTACATTAACCGATACGGCTGGTGATTTTTCAAATGTTGATTCTGGAAGTACGATTCATAATACAACGGACGGATCTTCAGGTGTTGTAATATCAAAAACGTCCTCAACCGTGATCAAAACAGCTTTGTTTGATGGCACAAATAATGACTGGTCAAGCTCGGATGCGTACATCATTCAGCCACAGGGAAGGTACCAGCTTATCCTTGAAGCTCCACCGAGTACGGCTGGTCATACTATCACTGTATATTACGTTCAGCGTCCTGATCCGGTTTATCATTCATACGGTTCCTACAGATTCCCTGTCCAATATTCTACCGCACTTATTAAATATGCGTTCTGGCTATACAATTTCAGGGATAAAACACCAGATCGAGGAAACGCAATGTATCAATTTTGGGATATGGAAGTGAGAAGGTACGGTAACAGCATAAACCAAGCCATAAGACCGAATAATGTAAAAGTGAGTTTTAAGAATGGCAGATAAGCCGCTTTTAAGAAAAGAAATCCCTTTGACCGGGAAATTAATCACAAATGAAGACCCGGTTATTATAGGAACAAACTTCCGCCAATTAACAAACATGAGGTACGGGAGAACAAACCCTAAAGGGATTGGTGGGCATACCAAAATTAATACAACTGCATTGACAAATCCTAAAGTTAGAAGCGGAATACACTTTAGAAAAGAACAACCTGCCGAATCCCATGTATTAGTTGAAGCTTATAATTCAAGTGAATCGGCTTCTGAGATTTATACAAATGAAACAGCAATTCCGAGTGCCGGCGATTTTGGTTCTTCTATCTATACGCCAATATCCGGAGCCGGACGGGGAAGATGGTCTTTAGCCCCTGATGGGTATGTAGCGTATGCAAATGGAGAAGAAACTTGTCTATGGGGTGGTGACGAATCACAAATAGGTGGGTTTATAAATTATGATCCGGCGGACACTTTTTCCAAAGATTATACAGATCAGATAACAAACACTCTTTCGACTGGATCTGAAAATGTAGCCACATTAAACTTGGTTTCACAAAGCACAACGAATAATATGCTTTTGTTGCACCTTGATAATAACGTAACTGATAACAGCCCTACAACACCACATACCATTACAAACACAAGTGTTACCTTTTCATCTACTGCTGTGTTCGGATCATACGCAGGGGTATTTAATGGTAGTGCATATTTATCCACACCGGGCGATGCAGATTTTGATTTTAGCGATGGTACATTTTGTATAGATTTCAGATGCAGAATAAGTTCTTTTACAACCAATAACACAATTTTTTATCAAAAAACAGATGTAGAAAGTGTTGCATTCACATTAGGCACAAGTGAAATTACAGAAGGCGATACAATAACCGGAAAAGTAAGCACAGAAACCGCTATTGTTGATTATGTTGATATAACAAGCGGGACATGGGGTGGTAGTGACGCAGCAGGTACAATATATGCACATTCAGCTTCAGGGGCTTTTTCTAATGAGATTGTAACAGTTGGTGGGACTGACAGCGCAACAATAGCAGGCGATTTTTCTGATTACGGTGATAATTATATAAATTTTTATGTGGGGACAGATCAAAAGGTTCATTTTAAAATTCACGAATGCTACGGAGCTGGTACGGATATTGTTGATATAACATCGACTGCTATATTGGCTGATACATATTATCATATAGAAATTGACGAAAATGGTGATGACTGGTATATTTTTATTGATGGGCAGGTAAAAGCTGTTTTAAGTGATTCAAGCAGGGCAAAAAATTATATAGGCACCGTCCAGATAGGATATGACGATACAGATTATTATTCAGGATATATAGACGAATACCGCATTTCTAATATTGCAAGACATACAAAAGACTTTGAGGTTCCGGCAGCGGCTTATTCCAATGCAGCCGGTGGGACCACTAACACGTACTTGTATGTAGGGAGCATCATGCCCCTGGAAGGGGTTAAGTTTTACATATCAACACCCAACACGGCGGCGGCTATTGCAAGTATTGATTATTGGTCTGGATCAAGTTGGGTAACGGTCGGGTCATTCTCAGATGGAACAGATATAAGCGGGGTTTCTTTTGCACAAACGGGATCAATGACATTCACTTCTACTGCCGCATTAGCTAAGGTAAAATCTATTAAAGGCGTTTTGTTATATTGGTACAGGGTAGAGATAACAACACTTGATGATAATATTGAAATTTATCATGTGACAGGGACCACACCATTCCAAGAGATAAGAGACATATGGGACGGATTACCAAGAACACCGAATGCATTTTATAAATATACAACAGCGTATAATGATTATACCGGGAACGTAAGAAATGATGATTATGATTCTGGAAATGCAGCTACATATGTGAATTTAGATGCTCTTACTACTTCTCAATATATACTAAGTGGGTTTGGTGACAGACAGACAGGTATAAGATTTAATATTGTTGGGGATAAAGGTAACACCACCGCAAATACTGTAGCCACTGTTTCATATTGGGACGGGTCAGATTGGGCATCAGTGGGGAATATAACAGATGACACATCAGAAGGTAATATTTCATTTGCACAGTCTGGTTTAATTACATGGAACGCTTTAAGCGATGGTGTCGAATTTCAAACA
>JAACEJ010000334.1 GCA_011682565.1 Actinomycetota bacterium
CGTCATGAAGAAAAAGAGGGAATTAATATTGCGATTTGAATAGAGGGACAGACCACTGCCGTCAGAATAGGGCGCATTGGGATAGCGGCGCAGCTCAAAAGAATTTGACAAACTGGCGATAAATCCGCCGGTAGAAAACACATCCACGGAAATCACCGGACCGTGAGAATAATAATCTTCAATCTCCGGGTTTTCATCGGTAACATGACTGGAAAATGTGTGCTTCCGGTTGCGGAACTGATAGCCCAGCCTGACGGTCCAGGGTAAACCAAAATTAAAATCAAATGAAGGTTCAGCCACAAGATCCAGATAATTGGGTGTGGCATAAGAAAACGCCTGATAGGTTCGCTTTTCACCTTTAGTTTTAAAGCGAAAAGCCAGGTGCCGGTCTAAAGAATAGCGAAAAGCCAGTTCTCCATAAATGTTATTAAAATTGTTGGAAAAAAGAGAATCCACAAAACCATAGCGATAGGTGCGTACATTTTGTTGAATATTAACGTACAAACTTTTTCTACCGCCGCTGATGGACCAAAAATCGCCGCCGATTATTCTTTCCGAATAATCCCTCGATTCTGCCTGATCGTGCGTTCTGATGCGTGCGCCGTATTGAAACTCAATCCTGCCCAAATTTGCTAAAAGAAAGGATACCTTGCCCCTGGCATAATTCTGTAAAAAACTGTGAAAATATTCCGATTCATTTGAATATCGCAAAAATTGCATTTCATTTCTTAATTCAAAGCCCAGAGATTTGGCGAGCGTAAAAAAAACACCGGCATTCAAATTATCATCAAAGTAACTGAGTTCTGCATCACGTTTATATTTTGTGATATCGAAAAGATTCTCCACAGAGGTGCGAATGTGGCTGTTGAGTTGATGATTGTTTTGAAACGTTAATTTGCCGGAATTGTATTCGCTGCTCAATCTGGCTTCCAGTTGCATTTGTGTTTGCGTTTTGACATCGTTCTGATAGTCCATCAATACACGAAATCCAACAAAAGGATTGCCCTGGCTCTCGTAAATAACACTGTCCTGATCCGAGAGAACAATGCCGAATTTCTGCTGCCACAATTCCGAACCAAACAACCCCTGATACGACCATTCTGTTTTCGCTGTTGCATCGACTTTTTCTTCAGTATTTTTTTCGGGCTTATCGCGGACAAGTTCCAGCGCACTTTCCAAAAACTCATCGGCAATGCTATAATCGCCCTGGTCGGCAAACCCCTTGGCATCCTCAATCAGCGAAAGGACATCTGCTGCATATTGAAGAGAAATGCTATTTTTAATATCATTTGAAATGAGACGCTGAAGGCGGGAAAGCTTTATTTCATAAAGCGTTGATTCTTCACTAACATCACCAGCCGTCGCATTGGAATCCTGCTGCTGTGCAAACAGTGAAGAAACTGAAGAGTACATCCCCAAAATGAGGAAAAATATTTTTAGAGTTTTCGTTAGCCGCAAGATGACCGAAAGTTTAATTTGAGTACATTAAGTTTTTCTTGATACAAATATAAAAATGATGACTCGGTTATACTTGTCATTGCGAGGAGTGAGGAACGAATCCCGAATTATCGGGAAAGCAATCTCATAACTGCCTGTTAAACATGAGATTGCTTCGCTCCACTCCGTTTCGCTCGCAATGACATGGCTAAAATGTTTATTAGAGTAATCAATTTCATAAAATAAGTGGCGGGATGACAATTTCATCCCGCCACGATCTTCAATTTCCGATACTCAATTTATAGAAATGGTTCAGGTGAAGCTTATTTGAGCATCAGCATTCGTCGGGTTTGCACAAAACGCTCGCCATTCGCATCAGCTTCCAGGCGATAGATATAGATACCACTCGACAATTTGACGCCAAGATTACTCGTCCCATCCCAGGCCATTGTGAAAGCACCGGCCTGTTTCCTGCCCTGAAAAAGTGTTTTCACTTCTTTTCCAAGCACGTTAAAGACCGTAAGTTTCACGTTTGCTGTTTTCGGCAGGGAGAAGTGGATTTCCGTCGTCGGGTTAAACGGGTTCGGATAATTCTGATCGAGAGAAAAGGAGGCCGGAACTGAAGCCTCATCGCTCACATCCGTTGTCGTCGCATTGAGTGTGATGCTTGCATCGTAAACGTTTTCGCCGTTGCCGACAGATATAGCTTGCGAGGTTTCGGCAGACTCTCCATCATAATAGCCGTCATTGTAACTGACCATCGAAGCGCTGAGTTTGTAGCTGCCGGCCGGAATGTTATCCAACTCGTACGAACCGTCCGCATCGCTCATTTCAGCGGCAACGATCTCGCCATTGTCTTCCGCAACAATCAGAGCGCCATCAACCGGTGCGCCGGAGGGATCGACGATTGTGCCGGTGATCATGTAAGCGCCTTCTTCACGCGGAGCCAGACCGAAATCAATACCCGAGGTTATTTGATCCCTTACAACTTTGATGGGCGTTGCGTTGAACCAACGATGCGCATCATTGTAGAATTCACCGATGTATCCTTCAGCTCTTGCCACAGCGAGATATTTACCCGGTTTGACGCCAAGGATTTCAAACGTTCCGTCAGGGCCGGTTAATGCGCGTCGCGGTTGTGCGAATGTTAACGGAATGATGGCGACCATTGCGCCGTCAATCGGCAGACCGGTGGAATCGTCAATCACAATTCCCGTAATTCCGGTATCCGATGTTTCGCTCATGTTAAGCGCAAAGTTAATATCGCCAATAGCATTGGGGGCAACAAGCTCAATTGGTGTGGCCTCATCTTTTGTTGCTGCATTGAGATACCATTGCTTGATGAAACCTCTGGCATTAGCGCTTGCAATATAGGTGCCGCTTCGCAGCCCTTTTATTTCAAACACACCGCTTTCGTTTGTTCTCACTTTGATTTTAAAATGACCGGTTTGTTTTTTCAAAGTGACAATGGCATCCATAATGGGTGTTTCATCCGCAGCGTCTGTAACAACTCCGGCGATGACCCCGCCTTTTGTCAGCGTAAAGTTAATATCGGTTATCGTTGCGCCATTCTCAACAGTCAAAAGTGTGGCATTTTTCAAAGAATCGGCTTCCTGCCAAAATTCCGGCAAGTAATCACGCGCATGTGCGGTTACGATATAATCACCAGCAGGCAATCCCGGAAAGGTGTACATGCCAAGAGAGTCGGTCATTGTTTTAAAATGGCGACGTTGCCTTTTTTGCTCGACAAAGACGTTTACTTTTGCGCCGACAAGCGGTTCGCCGGTCTCTGCATCGACAACCATTCCCGATACGCTACCCTGGGGTGCAAGCGCTATATCCACAGTGGAATGCTGATCTTCAAAGACCTGTACCGGAGTGGCCTCGGTCGGTTTTTCTGCGTTATCGAACCATTCCGGCGCAAAACCCTTTGCACCGGCTTTGACCAGATAAAAACCCGGAGGAACCTGAACGGCGTATTCACCCTTTGCATTGGTTTTTCCAACACGATTATGGCCCCACTGTATCGGCCGCTGAGAGAGCAGCGTGCGTACATTCACAACCGCATTGGCAATTGGCGAACCATCTGCATCGTTGGTAATGACACCCGTTATGGCACTGGTCATATCAAGAGCAAAGTCGATACCTGCCGATTCATTGGGTTCTTCCACCTGTACAAGCGTAGCGTCGTTGACTCGTTTCACATCATTATAAAACTCGCCAAGATAGCCCGCTTTATCGGAAAGAACGACATACGAACCGGTGTGCAATCCTTCCAGTTTGTAATTGCCATTTTCATCAGTTAAAATATGTACTTTATGTTTGGGATTGACCCGCAGGAAAGCAGCAACGTGTGCGCCTTCGAGGGAAGCACTGTCCACACTGCTTGTAACATGGCCGGAAATGCTGCCGCCTTTGTTGAGCGAAAAATCAATACCGGTCAGGGAATCATCCGCAGCAAGTTGAACGGGCGTTGCTTCGTTCAAATAATAAACATTATTATAATACTCCGGCACATGCCCCTTTGTCGCTGCACGGACAACGTAATAGCCCGGAATGAGTTTATTCAAAACATACGAGCCATCATCAGCAGAGAGCACTCGTCTGGAAAATTCGGGGGTGCCGATTCGGGTAGCGCTCACTTTGACTTCGCCGAGGGCAGCACCGAATTCATCCAAAACAGTACCGGATAATGCAGCACTGGGTGGAGGACTGACAATGACCACCGCTTTGCCGACGTAGACCTGGTGATCGATCTCAACCATCGCGATAACCCTGCCCATGCCAATGCGCGCACCGGCTTGAAACAAACCGTTGTGGTCTATTTTGCCCAGCCCCTTGGGTTCAACCATCCAACGCACATTTCTGGCACATAATGATATTCCCTTTGAGCTTTTGGCAAATACCTTAAAGGCTTGCTTGCCGTTTGGCGGTACAATAGCGCGATCCGGTTTCACGTCGATCTTTATTTCAGCTTGCGGCGGGGCACCGACAATAACATGCGCTGTACCCGCAATTCTTTGGCCGCCGACAAAAGCTGTTGCAATAACTTCCCCGCGACCCGGTTTTCTGCCGGCCATAAAATAGCCGTCATCTGTAATTTTTCCCAAATCGCCGGGAACCACTTTCCACTCATACTTTTCAACCACAACGGGCGTATGAGATTCATTGAAAACCTGGGCTTCAAATTTGAGGCCCGCTCCCGGTTCGACAATCGCTTCCTGCGGACGAACGAGAATTTGATAACCGTAGCCCGTACTAGCCAGCAACAAGCCGGCGAGGGCAAAAACGATAAATAGAAAACGATATTTGTTGCTCATGATATTCTCCTTTACACAAATATTAAATTGATTTTCGTCATGCAAACTCTTACATTGAGTATGAGACAAGCTGACTCAGTTCTTTGGTAAAAACATCACATTGTAATGATTTTGCCCCGTTCAAGGTTGTCTGTCGTATGGTTCCCAGACCTGTCGCGAATTTCAACCCTTTGGGCGGGGCATTTCTATACATCCTTTATAGCTCATTCCGGACATCACCTCCTT
>JAACEJ010000335.1 GCA_011682565.1 Actinomycetota bacterium
AAGGAATCCGTAAAAAAGATTTTTGTAATCGGCGATGTTTGCAACTTGTGAACTGCTTCACCTGATAAAAGCGCATGTGTACTGGCGACGTAAATATCTTTTGCTCCGCTTTCCTTGAGGACTTTGATGCCGTTTATTAACGTGCCTGCTGTATCCACAATATCATCCACGATGAGTACATTTTTATCTTTCACATTTCCGATAAGATGAGTTACAGTACAAACGTTGTGTTTTTCCCGGCGCTTGTCAAGCATAGCCAGATCACATCCCAAACGGCGTGCATAGCTGCGCGCGAGATTGATGCCGCCAATGTCCGGCGATACAACAAGGAGATTTGGGATATTGTGATTTTTGAAATGATCGATGAAAATTGCTGCCGCATATAAATGATCCAACGGAATGTCAAAGAATCCCTGGATTTGTGGAGCATGTAAGTCCATGGTCAGAACGCGATCGCAATTTGTTCCGGCGATCAGGTTGGCTACTAATTTGGCACTGATGGATACACGAGGCTGGTCTTTGCGATCCTGCCGTGCGTACCCGAAATAAGGGATCACTGCGGTTACCCGATTTGCGGAAGCGCGGTGTGCGGCATCGAGCATAATCAATAATTCGAGCAGATTGTCAGCAGGAGCATCCGTGGGTTGGATGATAAATACATCGGTACCTCGAATATTTTCCTCGTACTTTATCCAAATTTCACCGTCTGAAAAATTTTTAATCGTGATCTTTCCAAGCGGCTGGCCCAAAGTCGAAGCGATCTTTTTAGCAAGGTTTGGATTAGAGCGCCCCGAAAATATTTTCAACTCGCGGTTCGTTTTTAATGGTGACATTTTAATGATTATCTATTCTTTACGTTTTCCCAAAACATAAAAAATGACGAAAGTTCAAAGACCCTCGTCATTTTTTCATGTACCTATTCTCTATTTGTGTCATGCTGGGGCGGGAGGATTCGAACCTCCGAATGCAGGTACCAAAAACCTGTGTCTTACCACTTGACGACGCCCCAGTTTTATAAGTTTTAAAATGCCTGGTCAATTCAGTCACAGCGAGAATCAATTTTAATGTGCATTTCCGTGATCGGTCTGCCCGGAAACGATCTCGTTGTATTTGGCTAGAATTTGCTTCTCAATCTCCTGGCGAAATTCACTGTTAATAGGATGAGCAACATCACGATATGTCCCATCGTTCGCCTTTCGACTGGGCATGCTAACAAACAGCCCGCTTGTCCCCTCGATCACCTTCATACCACGGACGACAAAACAGTAGTCAAAGGTTACATTTACAAAGGCTTTCAGTTTGTCTTCATCTCTTAAACTAATAGAAATGTCAGTAATTTGCATAATGCCCCTTTGAAAGTTCGATGCTGTACAACCTTCAAGGATTGATGTTTGCTGTGCGTTTGAACTTGCTAATGAGATGAGGGCACCGGTATACTTGTTCGCTATCTCGAAATTAGCAAATGCCTATCGTTTTGAAACAGGTTGAAACAAAAAGCTCTGGTATTCTGAAAATAATGATTTCGCTTTTCTGGCCTGAGCTTTCGTCTTGAAAAGCCCGAACAATGACGACCCACTACCCGACATTTGTGAATAAAAGGCGCCCGACTTGTAAAACTTTTCGATACCTTTTTTAAGTTCAGGGTAGGCGTTGAACACAATCTTTTCCAAATCGTTTACAAGAAAACCTGGCCACTTTTCAGTATCAAATGAAATTTCTAAAAAGCTGTTAAAGTTACTCTTTTTTAATGATTTTGTCAAGCTAAAACTATTCGTCTCATAAGCCCATTTTGTTGAAATGCTGAATCCCGGAACAAGGAGAACGCCCCAGTAGTTTTGAAAGATTTCAACGGGCTTTAATTTCTCTCCGCGGCCTGATCCAACGGCTGTTCCGCCAAGGAGAAAAAATGGGACATCCGAACCAATCCGGGCACCAAGTTCAATTAATTCTTCGATGGATTGACCTGTATTCCAAAGTGTATTGAGTCCTTGCAAGGCTGCCGCTGCATTGCTGCTTCCTCCGCCCAAGCCACCGCCAACGGGTATTTTTTTCAATATTTTGATTTCAGCTCCTGTCTTTCGCCCGGATTTTTTCTGTAACTCACAGGCTGCCTTGAAGACCAGGTTGGTTTCATCTGTCGGACAAACCGGAGGAGAACAGGCGAGGCTGATTCCTCTGTCCGCCGGTTCAATATCCAATTCGTCTTTCAGGCTGATTTGCTGAAATATCGTTTCGATTTCGTGGTACCCGTCCGGGCGTTTACCCAGAATTCTCAGCCCCAGGTTTATTTTAGCATAAGAAGATATTCGCATTTTTTTCCCGTATTTATTCAAGATAGCATTTGAGTAAAAAAAATCCAACATAATTCTTTGCTATTCAGGGGCGTGCAGAAAATACATTCCGGCTTGCATTTAACTGCTTGTATTATTACATTTGTTTCTAATTTTCATAGCAGTGACTGGTCTTATGATATGGCAAAATTATTTTGTATCTCCGATGCTCATTTGGGTGCCCAGAAACCGGAACTTGAGCAACAAAAAAAGAAAAAACTGACATCTTTTTTGGATTACGTTCTGCAGGAAGACGGAGAGTTGATCATTAATGGTGATCTTTTTGATTTTTGGTTCGAGTATCGGCATGCGGTTCCCCGACAGCATTTTCAGATTCTTGCACAGTTATCGAATTTTGTGAACACTGGAAAAGAAATTCACTATATTGCCGGCAATCATGATTTTTGGCTCGATTCTTTTCTCGAGGATCAAGTCGGCCTCATACTTCATCGGGATGATTATGAATTTGAGTTTGATGGAAAAAAGTATTATATCTGTCATGGTGACGGCCTGTTAAAAAAAGATTATCTTTACCGGGGCTTGAAAAAGGTCCTGCGGAATCCTGTTAATATCTTTCTTTATCGCTTGCTTCATCCTGATTTTGGTATTCCCCTGGCATTGCATTTTTCTCATCAAAGCCGCACAGCGACTAAAAAACAAACCGATTACTCTGACAGCGATTATCGCGAGTTTGCTTTTAATAGAATTGATAAAGGCTACGATTTTGTACTTCTCGGTCACACGCATTGGCCGGCTAAAGAAAAACACTTGAACGGTTGGTATTTGAATTCCGGGCACTGGATGGGGCCATTTACTTTTATCGTTGTTGAAAACGCCGTGGCGAAAGTACTGCAATGGGACGGCAAAAAAGGTGTGGAAATAAAACTTGCACTGCCACCAGGCAATAAATGAAAATGCAGATTAACTCATTAAATCTGAAATCACTATAAATTTCATATCAGGACGCTCGCTTGGATAGTTATAAAAAGCACAAATTTTTGCTGCTCGACTATTCTGTTCTCACAGGATCGATTGTGCTTTCTCTTGTTTTGCTATTTACCGCTAATAATTCCGGAAAAACGAGCGGGCTGCAGAAAGTAGGCATCGAGGTGCTCGGGTTTGCTGCTTCGCCAGTACAGGATTTTAAGAGCCTTGTGCGGGTGCGTGCCAAAAACAGGCGTCTTGCAAAAGAAAACGCCGAATTGGAACTTGACTTGAGTCGTTACAAAGAAGCTTTCCAGGAAAATGTGCGTTTGCGAAAACTTGTCGGTTTTGGCGAGCGCCAAGGCGGCTTAAGTGTTGTTCCCGCCAAAGTCATTGGCCGGAACAACATGCCCGGTGTGAAAACGATTCTGCTGGACGTTGGGTCAAATAAAAAAATAAAGTCCGAGTTGCCGGTGGTGTCGGGAGAAGGACTGGTTGGGAAAGTTATTCATGTCACTCCCAATCATTCTACCGTTCAGTTGATCATCGACAGAAATTTTCGTGCCGCCGCTCGCATTCAGCGCAACCGGGAAACGGGCATTTTTGAAATGACCGGCAAAGGTTTTGGCGTTCTGTCGGGAGTTCACCATCGGGTTAAAATAATACCGGGCGATACTGTTATCACAACGGGAATGGAATCGTTGTATCCTGCGGGTTTTGTTATAGGAATTGTTGATAAAGTGGATGATAGCCAACCCGGCCTTTTTCAGAATATTCGGGTAGTGCCACGTGTTAACTTTACACGGTTGGAAGAGGCTTTTGTTGTCCTGAATGATTACAGGATGAATGGCGATGATAGTAAAGCGGGAAAAAGATGAAACAAATTTTACATATCGTCATTTTAATTATTGCTGTTGTTGCACAAATTACAATAGTTGATGTCCTTTCGGTTAAAGACATTTCGCCTGATCTTGTCCTCATTGCTCTCTGTTTCGTAGCACTAAGAGGAGATCGATACGAACTTACAGCGCTTGGGTTTTTTGCAGGACTTTTATTAGATTCTATTGGTCCCGGTATTTTGGGAGCGAATGCACTGGCTAAATCAATTGCGGGATTTCTTGCCGTGACTTTGTTTTCTGTTAAAAGCATTCATCACCTGTACGAACTTTTGGGAGTATTTGTGATCATTGCTCTTGTCAATTTCTTTATTTTGCATTTTATCATTTTCGTTGGGCATCAATCTTTTTGGGCCTTATTAATATCGAAAACGCTTCCTTCACTTGTTTATACCATCGTTCTGTTTTTTATTTTCTTTTTCTTTTTGCCGGTTACATCCTGGAAAAGATATCGGGTTGGTGGTGGAATTGATTCGGGTCTGAATTACTAACGATTTTACCTGTTTAAATGTGTGCTTGCTTATGGCAAAAATTGAAAAACAAATCGTCTATAATGTCTTAATGGCCCTGGCATTTTTGGTGCTGGTACTTGAGCTTTTCCATCTCCAGGTTTATGAGCACCACAAATATTTTCAATATTCTGAAAAGAACAGGATAAGGCGACTCGTTTTGCAACCGACGCGCGGATTGATTTATGACCAAAACGGCAACGTGCTGGTCGACAATCAACCGTCTTACACGCTTTATGCTGTTCCGTATGAATGCTCGAAAAATGACAGCGCAATAGCGCTGCTGGCAAAAATATTAAAGTCATCACAATCGGAAATAA
>JAACEJ010000336.1 GCA_011682565.1 Actinomycetota bacterium
CCGACTTCATATACATCCGGGAAAACCAGGGCAACACGTAAATCGATCTCGGATAAATCTTTTTTTACAATATTAATTTCGTTTCCGATATACCGCCCGGGCTTGGAAACGAATGGTAAAAGCTGATTAAAAACCGTGTCTTTCAGAGCGTTCTTACATTTTCTTTCTTTGATAGAGATATCTTTCATTCCATTAAAAACCCCACCGAGTATTCTCCCGGTAGGGAAAAATACAACATGGATTAAGCATGCCCGTTATTTTTATCCACAAAAGCCATCCCTTTTTCAATAGCCTGCACGTTAAGCGGGATCAACTTTTTATGTTTGATAAAAATGGGCAGCGCATCGACGACCACGTCTTTAGGCATAATACCTGTATAAGCGATATAGGCACCCAGTACAATCATATTTGCGATTCGCGTATTTCCTAAATTATCTGCCATTTCAGTTGCGGGAATGCCCAAAACATTAACGTCTTTGCGTTTTGGTGATTGATTGATCAGAGAGGTATCGTAAATAATCAAACCACCCGGTTCAACCTGACTTTCGAATTTTTCCAATGACGGCAGATTCATCGCCACCAGGACTGTGGGCCTGGAAACAGTCGGCGAGCCAATCCTCTCTTCAGAGAGAATCACATGGCAGTTCGCCGTACCACCGCGCATTTCAGGCCCATAAGATGGAATCCAGGAAACGTGATAGCCTGCCTGCATTCCCGCCTGCGCAAGGCCAAGACCCAGCATAAGTATTCCCTGACCGCCAAATCCTGCAAGAATGATACGCGGGTTTTGATGTTCCGTCAACGGTTTTGGAATGTCCGTACGAATGTTTTCCTCGCTCGGGATATTTAATAATTCATTCACATTTTCGGTTGAAAAGACAACTTTTGATCTTTCGCTCGGCTCTATTTCTTTGGAAACATCCTTAAAAACAGCCAGAGGAAACTGCGGTAACAAATTATCTACCATCCACTGTTTAGCCTGCACCGATGTCATTTTCCAACCGGACGGACATGCAGACAGCACTTCGACAAAAGAGAACCCTTTGTTTTCAATCTGATTCCGTAAAGCTTTTCTTACAGCCCGACGGACTTTGGATGTGTTTTTGGGATCAGTCAGAGCGACCCGCTCAACATAAATCGGCGATTCCAATGTTGAAATCAGTTCGCACATTTTTAGCGGAAATCCTTCGTTCGCAACAGTACGCCCGCGAGGTGTTGTCGTTGTCCTCTGCCCGATCAACGTGGTCGGCGCCATTTGCCCGCCGGTCATACCATAAATTGCATTGTTGATAAAAAACACGGTAATCTTTTCTCCGCGATTGGCCGCTTGCAGAATATTATTGCCTCCGATAGCCGCCAAATCACCATCACCCTGGTAGCTGATGACAATACTTTCGGGATGCGTTCTTTTTATGCCGGTTGCAACTGCGGGTGCGCGCCCGTGGGCGACTTGAATGTTGCCGACACGAAAATAATAATATGCAAAAACACTGCAGCCAACAGGGCTGATAAAAATGGTTTGGTCACGAATTCCAAAGTCATCAATGGCTTCAGCAATCAGTTTATGTAAAACACCATGTCCACAGCCGGGACAATAATGTGTAACATCATGAGCACCGCTTTTACGCTCATAAACATCATAAAAACTTGCAGCTTTTGTTAATACCTTCTCAGCCATTTTTTAATCCTCTAAGAATTTTACAGCCTGGTCAGCAATTTCTTCAGGCGAAGGGACCATTCCACCCATTCGATTATAAAAATGAACAGGCTTTTTGCCATTGACCGCCAGACGCACATCATCGACCATCTGTCCGTTTGACAGTTCGACAACCATAAAACTATTGACCGAACCTGTCAGTTCAACAATCCGCTTACCGGGAAACGGCCACAGGGTTATCGGCCTTAGCAATCCGACTCTGTGTCCCTGGTCGCGCAAAAGGTCAACCGTCGTTTGAAGCACTCTCGAGACAACGCCATATCCGACGAGTACGAAATCTGCTCCATCGATTCTATATTCTTCAAATCGTACTTCATTTTTTTCCGCTTCAGCATATTTCTCCTGCAGATGCCTGTTGTGAGCCTCCAGAACCTCAGGTTCAAGTTCGATGGAGCATATTAATCTTGTCTCATCATTTTTATCCACATGAATAGCCCAGGGCTTATCAGGCAATTCCGTCACAGGAGCGGGAAATTCAACGGGTTCCATCATCTGACCAATAAAGCCATCCGCGAGGATAACAGCAGGATTACGGTACTTGTCAGCCAGTTCAAAAGCCAACATGGTAAGATCACACATTTCCTGCGCACAATTGGGTGCAAGAACAATGAGCTTGTAATTTCCATGCCCACCGCCTTTAACCATCTGATTATAGTCTCCCTGTTCCGGGGCAATGTTTCCCAAACCAGGGCCGCCGCGCATGATATCGATAAGAACGAGAGGCAGTTCAGAACCGGCACTATAGGAAATCCCCTCTTGTTTCAAACTGATACCAGGGCTGGATGATGCCGTCATGCATCTTACACCACCGGATGCTGCGCCGTAAAGCATTTGTATGGAAGCGACTTCACTTTCACCCTGCAAAAAAGTACCACCAACCAAAGGCATATAATACGCTGCGGCTTCTGCAATCTCTGAAGCAGGAGTGATCGGATAACCGAAATAAAATCGACACCCGGCGAGGATTGCTCCTTTTACGATTGCTTCATTACCTTTGATGAGTTGTTTTGCCATGCCTCAAGCCACCTCCTCTCCAACGTAACCTTTTTTGTAAACCGTGATGGCCCCGGGTTCAGGACATTGATAAAAGCAATACCCGCATCCGCTACACCCTTCGCCAACGTACCCCGCGGGATGATACCCCATGCGATTCAAATGTTTCTGCTCAAAAAGAACATCTTCAGGACAAGCCTCAATACACAAATTACATCCTTTGCATTCATCTTCTCGTATAACAACTTTAGCCTTTTCCAAACCCACGGCTTCTGACATAGTAACGCCTCCGCAATTAAATCACGTCATCGAAAAACATCCAAAGCACGTCTCGCCCGCTTTGAGAAGCAGCGAATTTTAACCAATTTTTCGCAAACTTGCAAGGAATTTTTCCCGGCTGCACGTTGCTATAAAACAAGAAAAGGATTAAGCCTTTTTTCATCCCCGATTGTTGTTGCCGGCCCGTGTCCGGGATAAACTTTTGTCCTCTCGGGCAAGATCATAAGTTTTTTTGCAATCGAATCCAATAGTTGCCGGTGTGCCCCGCCGGGCAAATCTGTCCGGCCAATGGATTGTTGAAACAGCGTATCACCTGAAAATAAAAAATCCCCGCAGAGATAACACACACCACCCGGACTATGACCGGGAGTTTCCAGAACGCGGAAAATCGATTCACCAACTTTAAGTTCATCTCCATCTTTAACATAATGATTTATTTTAAAAGGAGCCGGAATTCTCAGATCAAAAAATGAAGCCTGAACAGCCGCATTCTCCACAAAAGGCACATCATTTTTGTGGATGCAAATCTCCGCGCCCGTTGCAGTCTGTACCTCTGCAACGGCACCAAGATGATCAACGTGTCCGTGTGTAAGGAGAATGTACTTGACACGCGCCCCCATCTCTCCTATTCTTTGCAATATTTTATCTTCTTCTTCCCCGGGGTCGATGACCACAGCTTCATTTGTATTCTCGCATACAACAAGATAAGAGTTTACCATAAGCGGGCCGACGGTGATTGTTTCGATGTGCAAGATAATAAAATCCTTTCTTGAAGAATTAAACTTTAGTGCCAAGCCTTTTTAAAACATGCGGCACAAGACTTACAATATACAAATTTGTACCTTTCCATTCAAAATAAAATGATAGCGATTTCAATAATATTTTGCTATTTTCATTCAAGTTATTTCGTTCATGTATTAAAGCGGGGCATCGTGCGAAATTTTAACTACCGGGTTAAAAAACAGTCGAAAACAAAATCCCTGTCAAATTTTCATCACTATGTGAAACTGCTCATTCTTTTTCTTTTCCTTGAGACCAGTGTTTCCATTTGCAAAGTGATAAAAATTGAAGCGGAAAACAACACTCCGACAAAAACCATCGATCTTTCAAAGCTGATCGATATTCCACTTGTACTCATTCCCGCACCGGACAGTATCAAAGAGATCGATAATTATCATTTCCTGGATGCAGACCATGGGTGGGCTGTTCTGAAGGGACTAAATTCCGTAAACCTTTACCATTGGGATGACGGAGACTGGCAAAAGATAAAAGTGCCCGGATTGACGATATACTCTCCACTGTTTGCTATTAATAATAATGAAATCTGGCTTGGTGTGCAGAGCGGCATTCAATATAATAATCGTTTGCTGCATATTAAAGACAACCGCCTGAAATTCTATGATACACCCAATGCAAATCGAATTCAGGTTCTCCAGTTCACTTCGCCTACATTAGGATGGGCGGGTTGCGAATGGGGACAGATTTTACAATACGATGGTGCCATTTGGAAGCTTGTTCCTTGTCCGACAACTTTTCATATTGAAAAATTCATTTCGCTAAATGACGGGCAAAACTATGCCATAGTGGATAATCCCAAAAGAGATATTCTGACATATATCGACAACAAATGGCGTATTGTACAAAAAACCGAAATGACCAGCGATGACAAAAACCTCGATTTTCTACGCATTAATCCAAATTATTTGAACCAAAACTACAGATTGATTCCTGGATTTCCTTGCATTCCTGCACAACCCGATACTATTGAATTTAGCAAAATCGGAACAGTCGTTTCTTATCTTTGGGCATCAGCAAAATATACTATCAGAAAAGAACGAGGTGTTTTGCAAACAAATTTTCGTGAAACAGGCACAGAAAATTATATAGAATTGATAATGAGAGAACACAAGATCGCAGACACATTTGAATATAGTACTTTTTTTCTTTTTTTCGCAAAACATAAAATGCGGATCATCGTATT
>JAACEJ010000337.1 GCA_011682565.1 Actinomycetota bacterium
CATGCTCTGGTCATTACCGGAACACCGCTTGAGAATCGATTGCTGGATTTATACTCTATCATGAATTTTATTGATCCGGAAATCCTGGCACCGCAATGGGAGTTCTCACTCAATCATTGTTATTTTGACAAGAGTAAAAAGAATCGCATTACCGGCTATTTTAACCTGCAGAAACTCAAGGAAAAATTGAAGGATGTTATTATTCGCCGTGAAAAATCAGATGTGCTGAAAGAACTCCCTGCGCTTCAGGAACTCACGGTGCCGGTGGAACTGCACGAAATGCAAATGGATATTCATGCCGGCCTGGCAAGATCATTGGCACCGATTCTGGCAAAAAAATACAAAACATTATTTGATATGCAGCGCATTCAGCAAATCCTAGCTAAAATGCGTATGGTTTGCGATTCCACTTTTCTTGTTGACAAAGAGACCAACCATTCTCCCAAATTGGATGAACTGCAGGAAATTTTGTTGGAAAAACTGGACATAAAAACCACGAAAAAGAAGGTGATCATATTTTCCGAGTGGAAGACGATGCTTCACCTGATCAGCAAGATGTTGAGGGTGCACAATATTGGACACACCATTCTTTCCGGTGATGTGCCGGTCAAAAAGCGTGGTTATTTGATAGAAGAATTTGCAAATGATCCTGATTGTCTGGTTTTCTTATCGACAGATGCCGGGGGAACGGGACTCAATTTGCAATTTGCAGATACGGTCATCAATTTCGAGCTGCCGTGGAATCCGGCGAGAAAAAATCAACGCATTGGAAGAATCAATCGCATCGGCCAGGAGAGTTCGTCAATTACCGCCATTAATCTTGTATCTCTTAACAGTATTGAATCGCGTATTGCCGACGGGATTGTTTTAAAAGAGTCTTTGTTTAATGCTGTCCTTAAAGAGAGTAATCTGGAGGACGAGGTTGATTTTGCTGCCAAAGGGCGTTCCACTTTTATTGATCAGGTGCAAAAACTTGTGCAACCTTTGGAGGTTATGGCTGAAGATGAAAAAGAACCGGCCGTGGAGATAGAAACGGAGGCTGAAGAAGAAGAATTGGAATTGTTTACGGAAGACTCGGTCGAAGAACATGTGACACAGAAAGTCGATAAAGTTGTGCAGCCCGATGTGGAAAAAATCGATATTGAAGAAGATAATGAGTTGAATGTCCCGGCAGAAAAAGCGGACAATGCATTGCCGGAAGAAATGGAGGCAGCGCCGCAGCCTGTGTATATGCCCCAACCGGAGGAAATTGAAGCAACATTGAACCAGGGAATGCAATTCCTCAACAGTGTTTTTAAAATGGCTACGGGCAATGATTTAATTGCAAAAGACCAGGGGTTGTCTATCAATCGTGAAACAGGTGAAGTTGTTTTCAAATTTAAATTGCCGGGATTTGGGAGATAGGGGAATTCTGCAAATAATGTATCGATGAGCATTGGAATACTCCTTCCCGCTGTTTTGTCTTTCACAACTGAAATAACTCGGCAAAATAAGGATGTACCCGCTCCAAAGCAAAATACGATCGTTCCCTGGAATTTTTGCGCTGCGCCAGGGAAATAGAACCACGGTCGTTAAAAAATTTCCAGTCCGCAAAACATGATGAACGACGATAGTATTAAGAGATATAGACGAACGAAAATTTGCATTGGAACTCATGATCAGCCTTCCAGCAAGGTTGGACATCTCGCCAAACACCTTGTCAGAGTATTTTAATACACAAAAATCAAGATTACCAGACATTCTCGCAAAAAAACATTTGTTATTCGTGAAAAACGTTAATATCTTTAGATGCAAAAGCGGTTAATAAAATTCAAGCCTAAAGGCATACTTGGTCGGCAATATGAAATAACACTGTCGTATTTTAGTTTGAGGTAGAAAAAGCTCTCCTCGCATAGAAAAGCTGTCCGCCGGAGTGGAGCGGATAGGCATTCTGTTATCTTTCGGTGGAGGCTGGAAAATGGATGTTTTGGAAATGGAACGGAGTTTTTACAAACAACAAAGTGATGAACTGAGCACAAAAGTCGTGCGGCTGATGGACGATCAGAGCCGCGCTCGACGCGAAGCAGGCAAGAGTCGCCTGGCCGCCTCACTGCTTAACGAGATTTATCGCCTTGGTTTTTCAAATCTGTCTCTTGATGAAATAAGTGAAAAATTCCTCTGGCTTGTGCTCAGCAACCTGAATGTTGACCGCGCATTTTTGGCTGATTTTGATCCTGAACGATCCGAGTTTACGCCCTTTCAATCGTTGGGATTTTCCCGCTTTTTGCCTGCTAAATTCAGTGTAGGAAAACACCCGCCACATTTCCACAAGGCAAACTATCAAAGCAAAGCGACATCCTTTATTAAACGAGTCCGGGAAGTATTAAACGCTCCGGGTTTCCTCTGGTCATTTCATGAAGAAGCAAAAATTGTTCTCGTCGTTGGAAATCAGGCCGCAGATGAACACGTCCTTGTTCCCTTTGATGATTCGGACAAAGAAATCATCAAAGGCGCGTTGAATGCTTTTGCAGAAATAAGAGAACACAAGCGTACAACCTCAGATCTTCAATACCGCCTCGAATTTGAAAAGCTCATCAGTACTATTTCGACTTTTTTTATCAATTTGCCGTCGGAAAAAATAAACAAGGGAATTCAGCATGGACTTGCTGCCGTTGGCGAATTTGTGCAAGCCGACAGGGCTTACGTATTCCTTTTTGCGCCCGACAAAAAAACAATTAATTGCACGCACGAGTGGTGCGCGGATGAAATATCTCCTCAGATCGGTCATTTTACAGAATTGCCCATCAATACTTTTTCTCTCTGGATAGAAAAACTTTTACGATTTGAAACCGTCTCGGTTCGGGATGCCGGGGAATCTTTCCTGGTTTCCGGCCATGAAGCATCATTCCTGCGGAATAGAAACGTCAAATCCCTGCTGTTTGTCCCCATGGCATCGGCAAAATCATTGATCGGTTTTTTGGGAATTGAATCTGTTTACGTTACAAAAAACTGGTCGGACGATACGACGTTATTGTTGCGGCTCATGGGAGAAGTTTTTGTCAATGCTTTGGAGCGCCGGCACGCCGATGAGGCGTTGAAAAACAGCGACGGAAGATATAAAACCCTTTTTGAAACAACGGTTACAGCAATATGTGTGATTGAAGAAGACACAACCATTTCGCTTGCCAATTCGGAATTTGAAAAGCTCTCGGGCTATAGCAAAAAACAACTCGAAGGGCAAAAAAGCTGGCTGGAATTTGTTACCGCTGCTGACGTTGAAAAAATGAAAGCCTATCATCAAAAAAGGCGGGAAAATCCTGCTCTTGTGCCACGCAATTATGTGTTCAAATTTAAGAACAAAAATGGCGAGATTCGGGATATATTTCTAACCATCTCCATGATTCCCGGCACGAAAAAAAGCGTTGCCTCTCTGCTCGATATTACCGGCATAAAGCAGGTTGAGAAAGCGCTTCGCCTGTCCGAAGAAAAGTATCGCCTTCTGGTGGATAACGCCAATGAAGCCATTCTCATTGCCCAAGACGGACGGCTAAAGTTTGCAAATCCCAAAACGCAGGAAATTACCGGTATTCCTCCGGATGAACTGTTATCCAGGCCTTTTCTTGAATTCGTTCATCCCGATGATCGTCAGCTTCTTCCGGATCCTGATTTCAAGAATTTAGACGGGAAACATTTGTCTGTGGATCATACCTTTCGCATTATCCGAAACAACGGGGAAATCCGCTGGCTGCAAATGAATTCCGTCCTTGTTACCTGGGACGACCGACCTGCCTCTCTAAATTTTATCAGTGATATAACAAAACGAAAAGAGGCCGAGAACGAACTGAAAAAAAGTTTGCGTGAAACGCAGGATGCTCTCGATGGAACCGTGAAAGCTCTTTCAGCCATGGTGGAAAGAAGGGACCCTTACACAGCGGGACACCAACTGCGTGTTACAAAACTATCCTGCGCCATTGCGCGCAAGCTCGATTTGAGCGAAGAAAAGATTGCCGGAATAGAAGTCGCCGGTTTGCTGCATGACATTGGCAAACTCTACATCCCTGCGGATATCCTGAACAAACCGGGTGCTCTTTCGGAACTTGAAATGAGCTTTATCAAAACACACCCCCAGGTTGGTTATGAAATTTTAAAATCAATAAAATTCCCCTGGCCTGTTGCCGATGCAATCTTGCAGCATCACGAACGATTGGATGGTTCGGGGTATCCGAAGGGTTTGTCCGGAGAGAAAATTCTTATCGAAGCGCGAATTTTTGGTGTGGCCGATGTGTTTGAGACCATTGCTTCTCATCGCCCCTATCGTCCGGCTTTGGGGATGGAACGCGCATTGGATGAACTGATAAAAAATCGGGGAATCCTCTACGATCCGGACATTGTGGATGCGTGCATAAAATTGATCAAAGAAGAAGGTTTTAACTTTCATTAAGAACGCCCGATTCCAAATGAAAACAGGACCTTTTAAAGGGGAACCATCTTTACAATCCATTTTTTCAAAACATAATAATTGGGAGCAACTCTCAATTATTTAACCATCCATTGTGCTTTTTTCCCATTCATTCATTTACGAGAAACTCATTTATTAGTTCATGCGTTTCCGATCGAACCGCCTGCACCTAAAATAGCATGTCTCATAGTTTTTTTTTCAAGTGTCAATTATATCCGTTCTATTCTGAAAATCTACCAAACTTTCCTTGTCTCCAATTTTTCTAACGAATAGCGATAAGCCGATTTGCCACGCCTTAAACAAACTACCCGAGACCGATTCATCGCAGGGGTGGCAAATTCGGCTTGATTGCGGTGTTAGACGCAAATTTTTAATATTAAAGCTCAACTACAAAAATATTTGAGCATTTTTTACATTTTACATTTTTACCTATAAAGTCCTTTTTCGTTTTATATTTTGTCCCACATTGAGGACAATTAAAATGTATTTCCAAATTAAAATTTGATGCTTTATTATTTTTGTTCTT
>JAACEJ010000338.1 GCA_011682565.1 Actinomycetota bacterium
GAAAACGGCGAGAAATTTATATGGGACGGCCCCCGCAGGCTACAAGCGGGGGCGGGTATTTTGACGCATTGCAATGCAGGGGCGCTGGCGACCGCAGGGCAGGGGACGGCTTTGTCGGTGATGTTTGAGGCACAAAGAAAAGGGAGAAAAATTAAGGTCTATGCCGATGAGACCCGACCATTACTGCAGGGTGCTCGATTGACGGCCTGGGAGTTGAAACAGGCTGACATCGATGTTATACTTATATGCGATAATATGGCGGCTTACCTGATGAAGCAGGGACAAATCGGTGCGGTGATAACCGGAGCCGACCGAATAGCGGCGAACGGTGATGCGGCAAATAAGATTGGTACTTACAGCTTGAGCATTCTTGCCAGAGAGCACGGCATACCTTTTTATATCGCTGCGCCGTCAAGCACATTTGATTTGAGTATAAGAAGCGGAGGCCTGATACCTATCGAGCAAAGGGACGCTGATGAAGTGAGGTTTTGGGGTGATAGAAAGATTGCACCGGACGAAGTTGATATTTATAATCCGGCTTTCGATGTTACAGACGCAGAAAATATCACGGCAATCATCACCGAAAAAGGAGTTATAGAAAAACCCGGCAACGATAGTATCTGTAAACATTTGAGGCATTGAGCTTATGGTTGAGGCAAAGGGGCAGAGTTCACAGTTGACTGAAGCGAATACTACTGAGCAGGGCAAGGAGGAGTTATTGCTTCGCTGGCGAAAACGTAATGCGTATTACTACAAGTGGCTGAGCAAAATTTATAAATTCTCTGTTCGTCCGAACAGCAGAGTTTTGCATGTCGGATGTGAATGTGGAGACCTTCTGGCAGCAGTTGAGCCGTCATACGGGGTTGGAATAGATGATGATCCGAATGCTGTTGCGTTGGCAAAAAAACGGTTCGGCCATCTGAACTTCTATGCAGCAGACCCGCACGAATTGCACCTTAATGAAAAATTTGATTATGTTCTGATATGTAATTCGCTGGGCAGGTGGCACGATATTCAGGAGGTCATGGAACGTATTCGTCCGTTAACGAAAGAAAGTACACGGATTGTAATCACCTATTACAATTATCTCTGGGAAGTGATTTTGCGGCTGGGCTCGTGTGTGAGGATTCGCCGGCCGTACCCATATCAGAACTGGCTTCCGTCGGAAGATATTGTAAACCTGCTCAACTTGAGCGACTTTGACGTTATCCGAACAGACTCTTATCTGATGGCGCCGAAGCGCATCCCCCCATTGACAGCTTTTTGCAATTATTTTCTTTCTTTGCTGCCGGGCTTTCGCTTTTTTAATTTAGTGAACCTTGTGATAGCTCGTCCGGTATTGCCTGCTCGTCGTGATGAGGACCTGTCTGTCTCGGTTATAGTTCCGTGTAGAAATGAGCGTGGTAATATTGAGGATGCGGTGCGAAGGATTCCCCCAATGGGCAGGGAAACCGAGATTATCTTCGTTGACGGCAGCAGTACGGATGGCACGGCTGAGGAGATAGCTCGTCAGATAAAAGAACATCCGGAGCGAAAGATTAGTTTGATACATCAGGGTGATGGAGTGGGCAAAGGTGATGCTGTAAGAAAAGGTTTCGCTGCCGCTAAAGGCGATGTGCTGGTCATCCAGGATGCGGATTTAACAGCTCCGCCCGAAGATTTACCGAAATTCTTTAGAGCGCTGCGGGACGGCAAGGGTGAATTCATCAATGGTTCGCGGCTTGTTTATCCAATGGAAAAAGAGGCGATGCGTTTTTTAAATCTTCTTGGGAATAAGTTCTTCGGCGCATTGTTCAGTTGGCTGTTGGGCCAGAGATTCAGAGATACCCTTTGCGGCACGAAAATGATTTGTAAAAAGGACTACGAGTTGATAGCAGCTAACCGTTCGTACTTTGGCGATTTCGACCCCTTTGGTGATTTCGACCTTATTTTTGGAGCGGTAAAGCAAAACCTTAAGGTGGTTGAGGTGCCGGTGGGCTATCGGGCAAGAACTTACGGCACGACGAATATCAGTCGTTTCAAACATGGATTGCTGTTGCTTAAAATGAGTTGGGTAGCGTTTAAGAAAATCAAGTGGCTCGGAAAGGCACGTTAAACTAATTATGAAGATCATCGAATGGCTCAAACTGCCTGAGACCAGATGTATCGAAGATTTTGACGACCCCGCCACTACCCTGCTGCATGCTGAGATTGTGCAGAGAAAGCCGTTTCTTAGAAAATTATATATTGATTTCTATAGACAATTTAGAATGGCGGTATCTGAGCCTGAAAAGAAGGTTCTTGTAGAACTTGGCAGTGGCGGCGGCTTTATTAAAGAGGTAATTGGCAATTGTGTTACATCCGATGTCCTTGAATTGCCAAATGTTGACAGGGTTTTTTCGGCTCTTAACATGCCCTTTGAAGGAGCAAGCGTTGACGCTTTTTTTATGTTTGATGTCCTTCATCACATCCCTGATTCAAGGGCTTTTTTCAAGGAGGCCTTACGGTGTCTGAAGGTTTCCGGCAAAATTGTTATGGTTGAACCTGCAAATACATTGTGGGCACGGTTCATCTATAAGAACTTTCATCATGAGCTTTTCGACACGGAAGGCAAATGGACTCTGGAAGAAATTGGGCCTCTTTCACAGGGCAATGGGGCAATTCCGTGGATAATTTTTTCGCGAGACCGAAAGATATTTGAAAATGAATTTCCATCTTTAAGAATTGTCAGGATGCACAATCATACACCGCTGCGATATTTGCTTAGCGGCGGTCTGGCATTGCGCCAATTAGTGCCGTCATTTACTTATCCACTCGTCAAAGCTATAGAATACGGCTTGTCTCCGTTCAATAACCGGCTGGGTATGTTTCAAACAATAGAGCTGGAAAAAATTGATTGATATTTGTTTGTTAACAAAGGGAGTATTAGGAAAGCGACAATACTAATGACCAAATCGAGACGTAGAGGGAAAAAAAACCAAAAAATTAAAGCCGCTTCGGATTTAGTAAGCACTTCGGCCGTTAATAGGCTCGTGCTGCCTCCATGGCGAGGCGCGGGGTTATGGTTGCTGCTGTCTGTTGCGGTTGTTAGCGTTGTTCTAAACAGTGTCGGTTTAGAATGGGGCAGATCAGGATTTGTGCCGTGGCAGGCTGATTCCATCGAGGGTATTACTACTGTGCGAGAAATGCCGCGATTGTTTGGGCAGTGGACGTACAAGTATCCACGCGGCCAATTTCTTATCAACGCTGTTTTTTATAAACCATTGTTAGACAAGTGGGAAAAGAATCCGGTTTTGGTTTCCGGCGGAAAGGCAGGCTCGAAACGGTTATCAGTATTGAATCAGAAGCGGCTGGATAAACTGGCGATAATCTCACGAGTTATTTCTCTATTGATGGGTGTGGGAACTGTTATATCGGTGTTTATGATGGCGCGGCTGCTTTTCAAAGATTATCTGTCGGCGGTGTTGGCGGGCCTGGCGCTGGCGGTATCTGAACTTTTTGTGTTCTACAGCCATGCGGGCAATGTGGATGTTCCCTCGATTTTTTGGTTTGCATGGGGATTGTACTGGGCAGTCAAGAGCATTTACATTGGCAAGTGGCGTCACTTTGTATTGATGGGACTGTGTTTTTCATTTAGCATTTGTACGAAGGACGCTACGGCGGGGTATTTGGCGGGGATGGTGCCGGCGTTTTGGCTGGCAATGATAGGCAAAGTTAGAGCTGACGGGCAAGATTTTAAAACGGCGGTACTGTCAGTTTTCTCTCGGAAAGTGCTTGTTGCAATCTTGGCATTTCTGTTTTCCTATGCACTTCTGCAAGATATTCTCACTTCGCCGCAAGCATTTGCTGACAGAATGTCCGTTTGGATTGGCGGACGTGGCGTAGTCGATTTTAACAAAGGATTCAAGGGGCAGTTACCTTTACTGTGGAACGCATGCCAAATGTTGTACAGCTCGCTTGGATGGCCGCTACTGTTGATGGTAGTAATATCACTGCTGTATTGTACCAGTAAATACCCTTGGCAATCGGGGCTTGTAATAATTCCGATTATTGCATTTTACGTGATAGTTGTGGTGAATATCCACATGGTTTATCCTCGCTATTTTTTGCCGGCTTTTGTGGGGCTGGCGTTGTTTGTGGGAAAGTGTAGTGCGGATTGGTTGAGATGCAGCAAGGTTCATATTTTGCTGCGGGTGTTACCGGTGGCCCTGGTTTTTGGCTGCTCGTTATTATATTGTATCGGTTTGGATTTGGAGATGCTGAACGAGCCGCGCAAGCGCACAGAGAAATGGTTTGCCGATAACGTTAGCCGTAAGGTTGTCGTAGCAGGTCTTATCCGTAAAATAAATTATGCCCCCCGGCTTTATATTCAAGGTTTTCGTTTTATCTGTCCGTGGAAAGTACCTGCCAATGATAGCGATTTTAGCCGGACATCTTTATATCCCAGATACATTATTATTAGCGAACCTAGACTTACAAATAATGATGAGGTTACTCGCAACTTTAGAGAAGCTTTACTTGCCGGGCAGCTTAATTACAGACAGGTCGCTCATTTTCAGGCCAAATATCTTTACCCGCCGAAACACACGGTATTTAGCCTTGCTGCTTGGCCTTTAGGGCGGATGAACTGGCTAAGTCCGGAGATAATAGTTTTTGAAAAGAAATAAGTTTACAAGCCAGGTGATGGAAAGGTTAATCGGTATTCTCTGTTGGGGTTTTCGGTGTGAACGTTCCGGAATTTGATGCTGCTCATTAGCCGAGTCCGCTAAACACTTACACTTGTTCCGGCCTGAGATAATTATTCTCAAGAGAGAACGAGTAACACGATTGCGCTGCTGAAGTAAATTTGATGAATCTCGCGCCAACTTAGCGATTTAATCTACAGCGATGACTTCCTTGACTTCAGGGATTCTTTCCTTCATTAGCTGTTCAACACCGTTTTTCATTGTCATTTTGGCGCCGGGGCAGC
>JAACEJ010000339.1 GCA_011682565.1 Actinomycetota bacterium
AGCCGGATTCCTCGATAATGCGCTCACAGCCGATGCGAATAATTGGTTCATCATCGACAACCAAAATCTTTTTTACTTTCGATTCATCCATCTTGCATGGCTCCGAGTAACTTTTGAACGCGTTGAATTAATTCGGCCGGTTTCAAAGGTTTGGCGGCAAAATCATCGATCTTCATCCATTCTTTATCTCTGTCCATTTGAAAGCTGAATCCGGTCTGCTTTTCGGCTGAACTCAACATCAGAATGGGCAGGGATTTCAATCGTTCATCCTCGCGCACGGCATAAGCAACGGTAAAACCGGCGTCCTTTTCCTCCATCATCAAATCAAGAATAAGCAGATCATATTCTTCAGCACGTAATTTTTCCAGCGCTTCGGATGAAGTGTACGCTTCTTCAACCTGGTACCCGTTGGCCTCAAGAATTGTTTTATTGATCTCGATGTAACTCGGATCATCGTCAGCAATCAGGATTCTTTCTTTTGCTTCCATTTTGACACCATCCTTCAAAATTGATTTTAAACAAGCTTGGTAAATTCCCTATCAAATATTCTGCCAAACAAAACGGCATAACAATATTTTTTTTCTGAAGCTAAGACACTGTTTTTAAGTAAAGGCCAACTTTATCTGAAATAAAATGTGGCATAATTGCCTCAAATTTGATAGGCCAATGGGTAAGAGTTCTCTCACTTTTAAAAGAAATAAATTTGAGACAGAATGATTACGAATCACTGTTCGATTCTGCAAGATGACGCAAGATTTTTATTGTTAAATGAATCCATACTCAAAACCGGTAAGCGAATGTGCGGAGGACACGTTTTGCCGAAATAATTTTTCTGATGGGCTATTCCTGGATTTTGCGTTTAAAAATTCGGCTCGCCTGAATTCAGATTGCAATTATACCTGGGAAAGGGATTGATCATGTTTGCATTCATCCTTTATAGGGCAAGCAATGTGAGACTTTTCAAGCGTTTGTTCATGAATGAAGGCAACAATTTTTGAGAACGACAGGACGACCAACATAATGGATATTATTTGCCATCTTTCATCTACAAACAAATTCCTGATAGAATCTTTGGTTATTAAAGTTATAACTTAACAATACCCATAACTGATATGTTACTCTTTTGAAAGACAAAACCCGGGACTTTAGACTCCTGGGCGCAAAAAAGATCAGAATTTCACACATGTTTGTCGCTATCCTCTAAAATATCTACACAATATTTTTTTAACCGCGCAACAAGTTCATCCCCTAGACGAGTCTTTTTAACAATGTGGTTTTCGATCTCGCGAACAAAGCTGTCCTTTGCAAAAGTGCCGCGCACATTTTCAAAATCAGCCTTTTGTTCCCCAGGGCCAAAATCCATACCGAATCCGGTGCAGGCCGAAGTGGAAAATTCTTTTTTTGCATCATCGGCCAGCATTCTGTCCAGCGTGATCACACTCTCTTTCCACGTATTCACCATGTCAATGACATCATGCACCGTGATTTGTTCGATTTTCTTCCCCAATTGTTTTTGCAGTATATCGATGGCCCAGGTCCATTCATAATTATAATAGTTTTCATGGACGTACCTGAATGCGGCATCGAGCTTTTCAATAGAATCTATCTTTTCATTTTCAATGTCCTGCAATAGTTTTTCCACGATTTTCAGCGGGGCGATTAATCCGGCCACATCGACCCATTTTCCTGTACCCATGTCTGTATCTGGACCCAATCTGTCCCGAATTTCTTTAATGCCGGCAAATTCTCGTTTCTCCAAACGTTTGATCAAAGAGTTTCCGAGGAATTTATCGATTCCAATCCGGTAAAAATTAATGCCTCGAATTAAAGAACCCTTTTTGATCTTGACATTATGATAATAAAAAAATTCCGAATTTTCTCCCGAAGCCTTCATTAAATCACGGAGAATTTCAATTCCGTTCAGCATTTTTTGGATGGTATAAGGGCTGAGAAGATTAAAATTTATATAATCCAACTTTTTCGAATCTTTTCTGCGATCGCGTTTCGGCCATTTACGCGCATCTCGAACAGTTCCGACGCTGCGCAGGTTAACGCCTGGAATGAGAATACTCTCATCTTCACTTTCGATGAGATAGGAAAATGGTAAATCAGATGTATCGGCATTGCGATAGTGGCGCCCCATGACGACCGTGAACGCTCCGACTTTGGCAGGCCAAAGCAGGTACGAATCGCTGGTCGTTTTCGACCCTCTTTCGACAATGCCCTGGTGCAGGGGGCCGAGTTTATACATGTGATTGCTCTGGTTAGAGCCGCTGCCTGCATTTAAAAAAGAAAAATAACCGGCGATAAGAAGAGTGGATTTGTGGTGCGTAACGGTATACGGCCCGGCAAAAATGGAACAAGCTTCGCCGTGAAATCCTGCACAATTTGCAAAAAACGCCGAGTTTTCCGCCGAATAATGTTTCCCCAATTCGCAGCCCTGGCCGACGAAACATTTTGAAATGAGCGTCCCGTCCGATATTTTTGAACCGGAACAGACAATAAAATCCTCGGCAATAACACCGGGACCGATATAAACAGGATCTTTAGCACTGCTGTTTATGCTGCCGTTTTCCAGCCGGTTCACTCCCTCGATGGTCGTGTTCGTACCAATCCTGACATTTTTAATGACACGGCAATTGATGAGTCTGGCGCCACTCGCAACACTCCCTATTGTGGATGAGATGCTTTTTTTGTAATTCTCTATAATCCTGTAAAGGTTTTCAATAACTTTTTTCCGGTGTCGATAGAGGGCTAAAAAATAGGCAATGTGCGCAGAAAGTTGATCAAAGGCAGGAATTTCCCGGCCCCCGGCTTCATTGAGCACGACAATTTCCGTTCCATTGCCGAAAGAACTTTCACCTTCCACAGCCAGCATATCGACGTTTTCAATAATCACATCCTGAGCAATTTTATAATTTGCAATATAATTGCGAATCTGATCGATGAAAACATTGTCACCGATTTCGCAATTGTGGATTCGCGCATTATAAATGCCGGTTGGTTTTTGAATGCCGCCAAAGAATAGCACCGATTTCTCAAATGCACCCAATCGAACCTGGCCGGAAAAATGGCTGTTGCTGATTCGCGCAGGATTAAAATAAGGTGCCACACTGATCTGTGTCCAGTCCTCACAAGTGCACCCGCTTTCCTGCAATTGCTTTATTTCATCCGCGTTGAGCGCTCGATAATCCGGCATCTGTTTCTCCCAAAAATATTGACATTGCAAAAATAAAAATCCCGGCATAGAGAAACCGGGATTATACTTGTCAAGGGTTAAAATGTAACAAATACTTGTCATTGCGAGGAGTGAGGAACGAACGACGAAGCAATCTTATAACTGCCTGTAAAGCATGAGATTGCTTCGCTCCACTCCGTTTCGCTCGCAATGACATGACTAAAAAAGTATTGTTACAAACTAATCTTTAACAAGTATATTTTTCATTATTCATTTTATTTATCGCTCAGGGCAGCGACGCCGGGAAGAAGCTTCCCTTCCATCAGTTCAAGACTCGCACCCCCACCTGTGGAAATATGGCTAAACTTGTCGCCAAAACCGGATTTCTTGGCAGCACTGGCCGAGTCGCCGCCGCCGATAACGGACACCGCGCCACTTTTCGCAATAGCTTCGGCCAGACTATACGTGCCTTTGTCAAAGCCCGGAACCTCAAATACACCCATGGGGCCGTTCCATATAATCGTTTTGGATTTGGCCACTTCTTTGATAAAAAGGATAATCGTTTTCGGCCCGATATCCAAACCCATATAGCCGTCTTTGATTTCCTCGCCTTCCGTGATTTCGCTTTCGACCTTTTTATCGACAGCAGGAAACTCTTTGGCAATAACGTGATCCACGGGCAGCAAAAATGTAACGTCTTTTTTCGCAGCCGTTTCCAGATAGCCCTTTGCTTTTTCGACAAACTCTTCTTCGACACGGGAATTGCCGACATTAACACCCTTTGCCTTGAGGAAAGTGTATGCCATTGCCCCGCCAATGATAAGACTATCCACTTTGTTGAGTAAATTTTCGATAACGAGAATTTTATCGCTCACCTTAGCGCCGCCCAAAATGGCCAGAAAAGGTTTTTCGGGATTATCAAAAACTTTGGAAAAATATTCCAGTTCTTTTTGCAAAAGATAACCGGCAGCACCCTGTCCCAATTCTTCCGGCACACCGGACATGGAGGCATGGGGACGATGTGCTGTGCCGAAAGCATCATCGACATAAAGATCGGCCAGTTTTGCCAAACCGTCGATGAACCACTGGCGCTCCTCCCTGCTCATTTTCTCGCCGTCCTTTTTTCCTTCTTCCTCGGGGTGAAAACGAAGGTTTTCCAGCAAAAGAACATCGCCGTCTTTCATATCGGCAACCATTTTTTCAACCTCTTCGCCAACACAATCCGGGGCAAAAGCAACGGGTTTACCCAACACTTTTGATAAATGCACTGCAACAGGAGCCAGAGAAAATTCCGGCTTCTTCTTTCCCTTTGGACGACCGAGGTGCGACATTAGAATAGCCTTTCCTCCGTCCGCAATGATTTTTTTAATGGACGGTAAAGCTGCAACGATTCTTTTGTCATCCGCCACTTTTTGATCATCAGTCAGCGGAACATTAAAATCAACGCGCATGAGAACGCGCTTCCCTTTGAGATCAAGATCATCGATTGTTTGTTTGTTCATTGTTACCTCGTCTTAAAAATATATAAAGTGATTGCCATTTGATTTTTTTGGTTTTGTTACTGAACATCACCCTTCATTCTCATCTTTTCCGGTCTCCATCATTCTTTCTTCGTTGCGTAGTAATTGTCAATCGCCAAACTGATCGCACCAAACATCCCGGCGTCATTTCCCAGCTTTGCCCCTACGAGCTTTAAGCCAATGAGCCCGGGTTTCATGGTTCGGGACTGTACTGCCTGCCAGATGAGATTCATAAATTCA
>JAACEJ010000340.1 GCA_011682565.1 Actinomycetota bacterium
CTGAAAATAGATAGCGAATACTTAATTCACGTGCGGCCATCGCTTCATCCAGACGCGAAACCGGAGTTGTTGTCGGCGCCTCGTGCAAAACTTCCGGCTTTTCTTCCGCTTCCCTTGTTATGCGGATCATTGCATCGGCAAAACTTTCAATGGCTGCTTTGCTTTCAGTTTCCGTCGGTTCAATCATCAAAGCTTCATGGACGATAAGCGGGAAATAAACTGTCGGAGCATGGAAGCCAAAGTCCAAAAGCCGCTTTGCAATATCAAGAGTTTTCACGCCGTATTCGAGTTGACGCTCGCCGGATAAAACGAATTCGTGCATTGGGGTTAATTTATAGGGCAAATCATAATAATCTTTGACGAGACTGAGCAAGTAATTGGCATTAATGATGGCGCCCTCACTCACCTCGCGCAAACCTCTCGCGCCCAGCATACGAATGTAGGTAAAAGCCCGCACGATAATGGAAAAATTACCATAAAATGTGCTCATTTTGCCGATCGAGTCGGACCGGTCATAATCGAAAGAAAAACTGTCAGCATTCTTTTTGATGCAAGGCTGCGGGAGAAAATCGATCATTTTCGCGGAAACGGCCACCGGACCGGCACCCGGGCCGCCGCCGCCATGTGGTGTAGAAAAGGTTTTATGAAGATTAAAATGAAGGACGTCGAAACCCAAATCGCCGGGCCGAACAATACCGAGCAGTGCATTCATATTCGCCCCGTCCATATACATCAAGGCACCCGCCTCATGAACAATTCCGGCGATCTCACTGATCTGGTTTTCAAAGATTCCCAATGTGTTTGGATTTGTGAGCATCAACGCAGCCACATCCTCGTTCATATAGGTTCGAAGCTGTTCCAAATCAACCAGTCCCTGCTCGTTGGATTTTATTTGCAAAGGCTGATAACCGGAGATAGAAGTGCTTGCCGGGTTGGTACCGTGAGCAGAATCGGGAACCAGAATATATTTTCTTCTTTTACCTTTGGCATCATGATACGCACGAATAAGCATCAGGCCTGTCAACTCACCATGTGCTCCTGCCGCAGGCTGCAATGTTATGCCTTGCAGGCCGCCAATTTCGCAAAGGTATTCGCCAATTTCCTGCAAAAGTTCGAGTGCTCCCTGCACAGAACTATCCGGCTGATGTGGGTGTAAAGAGCGAAATCCGGACAATGCTTGCGTTTCTTCATTTATCTTGGGATTGTATTTCATAGTGCACGAACCAAGCGGATAAAAGCCCTTATCCACGTGATGATTTAAAGTAGATAAATTTACAAAATGACGGATAACTTCCGGCTCGCTGATCTCAGGAAGACATGCCGGAGTTTGTCGTTGAAATTTTTTCGGCAAAAGTTCATCAATATTGACTTGCGGAACATCCGCTTCCGGAAGATTAACACCCATCCGTCCCTCAGAGCCAAGCTCGAATAATAATTTTGGCATTTCTATCTCCGAATCAGAGTATATTTTTTTAGTGGTCGAAAATTGTGCAACAAACTTACAATTTCATAGAATGTTTGTCAAGCTGTTTTTATTCAGCAAATCAGTTGCCGAAAACAGACGGAGAATTTAAATCACGATATGAAATCGATGGGATGTTTGACCAAAGGAGCTCTGCAAAATATCAGGAAATCAACTTTTTTGCTTTGCTGAAAAATTTTACACATTCCCGAATATTACGATCGGCAAAAGCGTCGACCATGTATTTTGCTTCTTCTCCCCAGAGCCGGCCGGCGATTTCCCTTTTCAAAGTAAGTTTAATTTGTTTCGAGTTTTCGTTCAATTCTCTGACGGTAAATTTCGTCCCCCCCTGAAGAATTTCCTGGCGAAATTCTCTCAACATTTGTGAACTGACCTTAAAATCAGTTAAAAAGGTATCGAGATCGACCGGAATATCCTGATGAGAATTCACATATTGATCAGCATATTTGAAAAAATAATTTTCTTTTGAAAAATAGATGCGCTTGAAAGCGTCGGACAGTTTCGTATACGTGGATTTTAAAGTAATGTCCGGCGTAATACCGCCACCGCCAAAAACAATCCTGCCCTTGGGCGTTTTGAATTTTTTTTCACTCTTTTCTTTTTCAGGAAATCTTTGTATAATCGGATGCGCTTTTTCTTGTATCGTGCTCATCTCGCCGCGCTGGATCGATCTTCCCAACGGTGTATAATATTGAGCAGTGGTTAAAAGCAGCGCAGAACCATCCTGGAATGGGAATTCGGTCTGTACCGACGCTTTGCCGAACGTACGTGTTCCAACGATAAGTCCTCTATCCCAATCCTGAATAGCGCCGGCAACGATTTCCGCATCGCTTGCAGTTCCCCGGTTCACCAAAACAATCATAGGAATTTCAGGCAAACTTTTACTGTCCGTTGCCATGTACTGTTCCGTGGAGCGCGGTGCGCGCCCTTTTGTAAAAACAATGAGTTTGCCGCCCTTAATGAAGCGATCAGCCACCGCAACGCCTGCTTTGAAAGCGCCGCCGCCATTATCCCGCAAATCAAGGATCAACTGTTTCATGCCCCGGCCGTTTAACTTGGCGAAAGCCATGTCCAATTCGGTGGGCGTGGATTCAGTAAATCGTGCTATTTTAATATAGCCGGACGTATCATTTAAAATACAGGCACAGGGGATGCTTTCTTCAAGAATTTGCTTTCGTTTGACATAAAAAATGAGCGGCTCAGGATCTCCATTTCTTTTGATTACCAGATTTATGGCAGAATTAGATTGCGCCGCTAATAATTTTTGAATTTCTTCCAGCACAAGTTTTTGTGGATTCTGTCCCTCGATCTCAATGATCCTGTCGCCAACCTCGATTCCCGCCATATCAGAAGGACCGCCATTTACCAGAGACGTCACAACCAGGGCGCCATCAATGACATTATATTTTAAGCCAATACCATGGTAGCCTTCAAAGCGAGTTTTCCACTCGGTATATTCTTCGGGAGTAAGATAAACGGAATGTCCGTCCAGGCCGGATAATATTCCACGGATGCCATTTTCAATGAGCTCATCAGGAGATTTCTCTTCCACATAAAAGCGCTCAACTTTTTCGAGAATCATGGTCAGAATCATCCACTTGTTGTATGTTTGCTGAGCAGCGTAGATTATTCTGTCAGGGCCGATGAAAAAAATGCCGGAAATTGTGATAGAAAAAACAAGCAAAATGTAAAATACTTTGGATTTGAAAAACTTTTTCATTTTAAACATAAACTTTTCATATTTTGTTACTGCTGCACCATGCAGCATTTAGTGAGTTCCAAAATACAATTTTAGTTAATCAGGTTCAAGCTTTTTATCAATTTACATATAGTAAACAAACCACATCTCTTAAATATGCCAAAAATATCAGAAAAAGATGAATTGGCTTGATACATCCTCTTTCCATCTTGTAATTCAGCCGGAGTTATAAAGAGAGTAACGTTTCTGCCCACTAAAATGTTCTTGATTTTTTCACCGATTAGAAGTATCTTTGTTCATCTTTTTTGCAAGTTATTAGTCCCTAAATCCATAAATATTAGGAGTGTTTAAGGCGCGCACCGATGGAATTCATCAAAGGCACTCCGGGCAGAGGAACCACATTTGCAAACACTAAACTCGCAATTCAAGGCAACAGCAAATAAAATGCCAGAGCAAATAGCTCTGGTAATAAACGAAACCAGAATTGAATATGGACGACTGCTGGAGGCCATTTTGCGCCTTGCGAGCGGCTTAAAATCCCTCGGCGTCCGGAAAGGAGACAGGGTGGCAGTTATGCTGCCCAATGTACCGCATTTTATCATCAGCTATTACAGCATCCTTGAATTAGGTGCCGTTGTCGTTCCAATTAACATTATGTTTAAAGAAAAAGACATTGCCTACCAACTTTCAGATAGCGGCGCAAAAATATTCATCACCTGGACTGGTTTTATGAGTCACGTTTTACCGGCCGTTCAAGCCTCCCCTTCTGTTAAAGAAACCTTGTTTTTAGGAGACCAGATCCCCCGCGGGACAAAATCACTCACACAGATCATTGCCGCATCCCGCCCGTTTCAGGAGCAGGTTGAATCAGGAGCGGATGATCTTGGTGTCATCAATTATACTTCCGGTGTAGCGGATGTAGCCCTTGGTGCGGAATTGACCCATGCTGCTATTTCTGCAAATGCGACAACCTGCAGGGAAATGTATCTCATCACTTCACAGGAAAAAATTTTAGCCGTGCTGCCTCTTTTTCATCCACTCGGGCAAACATTGCTCATGCACACTCCCTTTCTCGCAGGAGCGACGATTGTTCTTCTGCCGCGCTTTTCAGTTGAGAATATTGTAAAATCAATTTTGGAAAACAAAGTGACGTTCATGGCCGGCGTACCCGGAATTTACCAAAGTTTGGACGAAGCCAATGTGGACTGGACCGGCTCTGTTCTGAAATACTGTGTGATATATGGCGGCAAATTATCTAAAGATACATTACATTCTTTTGAGGAAAAATCAAACGCCATTGTCTTAAAAGCTTACGGATTGACGGAGGCAGGACCTATTGTCAGTGCCAACAGAGTTCATCGGGATCGAAAATATCAGGCGGTTGGTCTGCCTATTATGGGTACTGAAATTAACATTCGTAACCACCAGGGAGAACTCTTGCGGCCAAACCACAGTGGTGAAATTTGGGTGCATAGCCCCAGTATTATGCGCGGTTATTACAATCACCCAAAAGAAACGGAAAAAAGGCTTCAAGATGGCTGGCTGTTTACAGGCGATATAGGCTATCTCGATGATGAGCATTATTTATATATTCAGGAACGCAAAGAAGATATCATTCTTAAAGATGGTTTTGAAATCTTTCCTCATGAAATCGAAGATATTTTAAAACAGCATCGCGCTGTATCGGAAGTTGCCGTCGTTGGAATTCCTGATGCAACTCACGGAACTGAAATTAAAGTTTATATTGTTTTTAAA
>JAACEJ010000341.1 GCA_011682565.1 Actinomycetota bacterium
ATTTTTCTGCAACGGCCAGACCCGATTCTTTTTCTTTGCGCATCGACCAGCTTGCGCTGCCGGGGCAAAACATTGCTTCGCTCGTGGGCGAAAAAATCTACATTCATTTGCGGGACAGTTCCGGTTCGACTATTCTAAACGGCCCGCATCAGTTGGTCAGAGTTTTGGATGAATCACCACTGCCCGTTTCTCCGACAGCGCTGGAAACAACTGCGCCTCGTCCGACGTTCAAATGGCAATCCTATTTCGCTGCATTTTCATTTACTTTTGAAATATCTGTTTTTCACATCAGCGCAGGAATTCCGATGCGTATATTTTACCGACGTTCGTTGCCGTCGGAGCAGACGCAGTTCGCATTCCCGGACTCGCTGACAAGCGGCACATATTTCTGGACAGTCGGTGTGCGCGACCGGTTTCAGGATTTAATTCGTTCAAAAGAAGCATCGTTTATTGTACCTTGAACGAGCCTAATTTACACGCAATTGAACAAGGGGCTGCACAGCCCCTTGTTCCCGACATCGGATGATAATTTATGGAATCTATTCCCGAAAAATATTTGCAGGCTTTGGTCGAGATCAGCCATAACATCAACTCGATTCAAAATCCTGATGAACTGCTGGAAAGCATCCTTAGCATCGGCTTGGAACAGCTTTCGGCGGAAAGAGGTTTCATTCTGTTAAAAGACGAAAATGATCCGGATTCGCTGTTGCCCAGGGCTGTGCGAAATATCGACGACGATAAAATTGCAGATGCGAAAGAAATTTCATTATCCACTATCGCCAAAGTACAAAAAACGATGCAGCCGATTCTCAGCTTTGACACACTCTCGGATGAAAACTTTGACCCAACCCGCAGCATTATGGTAAACCGAATACGTTCCATTGCCTGTGCCCCCTTGGTTTATAAAAAAGAACTGCTAGGCGTCATTTACATCGACAGTCAAAATGAAAAAGCGCGATTGACACGGCAAAGTCTGGCCTTTCTTCAGGCGTTTGCCAACCAGGCGGCTATCGCCCTGCAAAACGCCAGGTTAATGTCGCAGTTACAGGAAGAAAACGCGCTTCTCAAAGAAGAATTCCACCGGATATTTGCGTTCAAAGAAATCATCGGTAAAAGCAAAGCGATGGACCGGGTTTTTCAGATGATGGGCAAGGTGCTGAACAACGATGCCACGGTTTTGATTACCGGCCCGACCGGCAGCGGCAAGGAGCTGATCGCCAGGGCGATTCATTTTAACGGTCATCGTAAGGAAAAAGCTTTTGTGCCGGTCAATTGCGGCGCCATTCCGGAAAACCTGATCGAGAGCGAGTTGTTCGGTCACAAAAAAGGCGCTTTTACCGGTGCGGTGCAGGACAAAAAAGGCCTTATCGAAACGGCCCATGGCGGCACATTGTTTCTGGATGAAATCGGTGAGCTGCCGCTCAACACCCAGGTCAAACTGCTGCGATTTTTACAGGATCGGCGTTTTGCGCCGGTTGGCGAAGTTAAAAGTCGGTTGGCGGATGTTCGCATCATCACGGCAACCAACCGTGATTTACAGCAGGCCATTCAGGAGGGTCATTTTCGCGAAGATTTGTTTTACCGCATAAATGTTATTCATATTCAGGCGCCACCTCTGGAAGAGCGCAGGAAAGATATTCCGCTGCTTGTCAGGCATTTTTTAAAAAAGGCAGCCAAACGTTTTCACCAGGATCAGCCGTCTATAACGCCGGAAGCACTCGCAGCCCTTACAGATTATCACTGGCCCGGAAACGTCCGGGAACTCGAAAATACTATTGAACGGGCTGTAGTTTTGGATTCGGATCACAAAATCGATGTGGATGATCTTGTGCTGCCGAAACCCGCCGATAACACCAACACGATTTCCGCAGGAATGACGCTGGAACAAATTTCACAATTGCTGACGGAGAAAACGCTGAAAGCGACCGAAGGAAATAAAACCAAAACGGCCGGGATGATGGGCGTGTCACTGCGCTGGATTCATTACAAACTGAAAGAATGGGGTATGACCGAGTGAGCGAGCTGCCGTTCACATTTGTCGGCGAATTTCGCCTGGATGCCGTTATTCAGGACGGTCCATATTCTATGGCCGTGCGCGGTTTTCAGCCGAATCTGAAACGCTCTGTCTTTATCAAACTGCTCAAGCCGCATATTCAGCATCAGCAGCAGTGGATTACCCGCTTTCGCAGGGAATCGCAAATATGCGCCGACCTAAAATCTCCACACATTGTGGATGTTTACACCGTCGGTGAGCAGGACGGTTTTCATTATCTCGTTATGGAATATGTCGACGGTCAAAGCCTGGCCGGGGTGCTGCAAAAGCAGGGTTACTTACCGGAGGCCGAAGCGCTGGATATTACCCGCCAGATTGTCCTGGCGCTGAAAACAGCCCATGCACACGGCATCATTCATCGTGATCTTAAACCGGGCAACATTCTCATCGATGAAACAGGCATCGCCAAGCTAACCGATTTCGGCATGGCCTACCTCGGTGAGGAACCATCGATTACGCAGCAGAACAGCATTATCGGCACACCGGCCTATATGGCGCCCGAGCAAATTACCGGAGAAGCAATCACTCCGGCCACGGATTTTTTCTCCCTCGGCGCCACGCTTTACGAAATGCTCACCGGCATCAAACCGTTTGGCGGGGAGAATTATTCCGCCTGCCTGCACAAAATTATTAACGAGACACCACCGCCGCCTTCGCATTATCATTCTAAAATAGGGGAAAAAGTCGATACCTTTGTTCGCCACCTTTTGGAGAAGGAAAAAGACAAACGTCTCCGTTCTGCTGTCGATGTGCTTCAGCAACTGGATAAATTACATTCCACTTTTGCGGAAAAACAAAAGCCTGTGGCATCGAAACTTTTAGCAGTCGCAGGGTCTGAAAAAGCGCCTGAGACAAAGGAGAAAAGCGGGGAAAACGCTCAGGCCGTGGCTAGGGTAAAAAAGACTGCTCTGCGGAAACGACGGCTGATGCGTGGAGCCGCGTTTTTCGTCTTTATTATTGCAGTTTCTGCCATCGGATTCCGGTTTTTAACGACAGATAAATCCGTCAAAAGCAATTCCACCATGCGAGAGCTAAAAACAAATTCCCTTCCAACCGGACAAACGGAAAAAATAATTGAAAAAGGTGAAAGCCGTGTTGCAGTTCCGCAGGAACATAAGGAGAAAACACAAAAGACGAATAAACCGACCGACGTCGTGCAGGAACCGGACCGGCAATCCAGGCCGACATCTGAAACGGCTTTGAAATCAGGAACGATACCAGAGAATGATTTCATGGTAAAACCGGCCAACAGGGACACCCTGGCAATGCTGCACATTCATATCAAGCCGTGGGCTGCCATTTCTATTAACGGTCGTATCGTTGATTCGATGACTGTAAATTGGCAAAAACAAATGCTGCCGGGGCATTATAATATCGTTCTGGCGCATCCGGAATTTTCGCCCAAAATATTTTCAATCGACTTGCAGCAAGGGCAGCCTGACACAATTTCTTATTCATTCCTGCGCCAGGCAGCCTATTTAACGGTCAGCGTTCGGCCCTGGGCAGATATTTATATTGATGGCAAATACATTGACAGCACGCCGCTCAAGCGCCCCATTGCAATGGATAGCGGCATTCATGAAATTGAGTTAAGAAATCCTTATTACAAGACGCACCGACAACTCGTCCAGGCAACGCCTGGAGATACATTGGTTATCCAAAAACGGTTGCAGAAATAATGGTATGTTTTTTGATATAGACACAATCAAAAACAAAAAATGGTGAACATGATGCAAAGTTTGCACATTAAAATTTTATATATTGTACTTTTTTTTATGATGACCGCTGCACAGGGCCAGGAGCACTGGCACAACGGCGCCCAGATGTCAGACAGGCGAAAGGGGGTATCGGCTGTTGTTCTGGAAAACAAGATTTGGGTGATTGGCGGAGCGAGAAATGAACATCAGGCCGTGAACACTGTGGAAATCTATGATCCCCAAAACGATGCCTGGCTGAGCAACGGCCCGTCCCTTCGATATGCCAGGGATAATGCAACCGCCCAGGTCGTCGGAGACCGGATTTATGTTTTTGGCGGCAGAAGTATGCATACCGTCTACGACGATGTTGAGATGCTCGATCCACAAAGCGGTCAATGGCAAGTGGTGAGCAAAATGCCGTCAGCCCTCTTTGGTATGGCTTCCGTGGTCGTAGACTCGACGATATGGCTCATCGGCGGTTCTTTTTCCAATAACTCCTTTTCGGACAGGGTTTACATTTATAATCCGTCAAAAAATGAGTGGTCCACCTTGGCTGCAAACTTAAACATTGCCCGGGGCAGCCCCATGGCCGCAGCGTTCCATGATACGGTTTATGTTTTTGGCGGGTTTTATTTTGGCCCCCTCGCCAGCTATGAGCGATACGATTCCGAAACCGGTGCATGGACATTAGAGGGGGACATGCTTTATGCTGCTGCCGGCTGCGGTTATGCGCAATGGGGCGAAACAGTCTGGCTTCTCGGGGGCATGGGACAAAACGGTCTGATGAAAACCAGTCAGACATTCTCCCGGCAAACGGCTTCACCCTGGCAAAGCGGCCCGGCGTTGACTGAGCCAAAGCAGGAACTTGCTTCGGTTTATTACGATGGCAAGGTTTATGCCTTTGGCGGGAGGGGAGGCATGATGGGCGGTGCCTCCGACCAGATGGAAATCCTGGACGTCGCAACGGCAGTGAACAGGCACAAAACTCAGCCTCCTATGGACTTTGTCCTGCTGCAAAATTATCCAAATCCGTTTCGGGAATCGACAACTTTTAACATTCGACTGCCGCGTCATGATCGGATTGCTCTTGTTATGTACGATCTGCTGGGACGGGAAGTGACCCGGATATACGAAGGTCAATTAACGGCCGGAGAGCATCAGATTCCGTTTGCAACCCAACTTGCT